>JBKJHI010000069.1:0-8686 GCA_046599085.1 Candidatus Limnocylindrales bacterium | reverse complement strand
GGCATCCCGAGCCCCGAGCTGTTCAGCGAGTTCGTCGCTATCGGCGGGATCCGGGTCGGCGTCTTGTCGCTGATCACGCTGGCCGTGGCGCTGACGGCGATGGGCCTGCTCGTGGTGTTCATGCGCTCATCGAGATCCGGACTCCAGATGCGGGCGGCGGCGCAGGACCTGACCACGGCACGCCTGCTCGGCGTCCGGACGGATCGCGTCATCCCCCTGGCATTTCTCGTGTCCGGGCTCCTGGCCGGCGTCGGCGGGGTGCTGTGGATCGCTCGGACGACATCGGTCAATCCGGGGACGGGCTTCACCCCGATCCTCGTCGCCTTCGTGGCCATCGTCCTCGGTGGGCTTGGCAGCATCCCTGGCGCCGTGATCGGTGCCTTCGTGTTCGGCGGGCTGGAGGTCCTGCTCCAGGCCTACCTGCCGAGCGCCGTGGTGCCATTCCAGTTCGCCATCGCGCTCGTCGCCGTCTCGATCGTCCTGTACGCGCGCCCGCAGGGCCTGCTGGGGCGGCGGGTCGAGGTGAAGGTGTGACGACGTTCCTCGCCGGCCTCGATCCGACGCGCCGGAGCGCGCTCGTCGGTGGTGCGCTCACGAGCCTGCTCCTGCTCCTGATCACCGTGGTGCTCGTCGTGTCCGGCGACCGGACGCTGACCGCAACGGCCGTGGTCCTGCTCATCAACGTCGCGCTGGTGACCTCGCTCCAGCTGTTCATCGGCAACAGCGGGATCCTGTCGTTCGGCCACGTGGCGTTCATGGGGGTCGGCGCCTACACCACGGCGCTGCTGACGATCCCCATCTCGATCCGGTCCACGCAGCTGCCGGAATTGCCCGCCGTCATCGCCGGCACCGAGCTCGGGATCGTGCCGGCGATCCTGGTCGCGGCTGGCGTGGCCGCCCTGCTCGGCTTCCTGGTCGGGGCCGTGAACGTGCGCATGGACGTCAACGCGTTCGTGATGGCGACGCTGGCGTTGCTCATCGTCGTCTACACGGTGCTGCTCAACTGGGCCAGCCTCACCCGTGGCGGCCAGGGCGTGTTCGGTGTCCCGCGCCTGGCCAGCCCGGAGGTCGCGCTGGGGGCCGCGATCCTGCTGGTGATCGGTGCGCGGCTGTTCAAGGTGTCCGGCGTCGGCCTGCGCCTGCGCGCATCGCGCGAGGACGAGCTGGCGGCACGCGCTGCCGGCATCGATGTGCCCCGGGTGCGCCTCGTCTCCTTCACCCTGAGTGCCGCCCTGATGGGCGCGGCCGGGGGGCTGTGGGCGCTCAACGTCGTCGCCTTCGACCCGGGCCAGTTCTCGTTCGCGATGACCTTCGCGCTGCTGGCCATGCTCGTGGTCGGTGGCCGCGAGAGCGTGCTGGGCGCGGTCCTTGGCGCTGGCGTCGTCGTGGTCATCACCGAGGTGCTGTCGAGGGTCGAGCAGGGCGTGAGCATCGGGTCGTTCGAGCTGCCGCGCATCACCGGGACGGTCCAGTTCGCGCTCGCTGCCCTGATCATCGTGTCGCTGGTATGGCGCCCGGACGGGCTCGTCGGGCGGCGGGAGGCGGAGGACTTCGTGCCGTGGGTGCGTCGGTGGCTGGCGAAGGCGTCGGGCGCGGCGGCGGTCGCGGCTTCGGTGGCTCGCGCAGGCGCTCCTGCGGCCGCGGCGGCTCCTGCGGCTGCTTCGACGGCGGCCGCGGTGCCGGCGCCCTCGACCGCGAGCCCCACCACTGACCCCATCCTCGTCGGAGCCGGGATCGCCAAGGCGTTCGGCGGGGTCCAGGCACTCGACGGGGTCGATATCGAGATCCGTGCCGGCGAGATCCTCGGCGTCATCGGGCCCAACGGATCCGGCAAGAGCACGTTGCTCAACGTCCTGTCCGGCATCACCGCTCCCGACTCGGGGCGCGTGCTGTTGCGCGGCGCGGACATCACCGGGTTGCCGTCCCATCAGGTCGCTCGGCGCGGGATCACGAGGACCTTCCAGAACATCCGGCTGTTCAACCACCTGACCCTGCGCGAGAACGTCATGGCGCCGCACGGATCGCGCCGCCAGGACGTGGACCGGCTCCTGGCCTCGCTCGATCTGTCGGACCTCGCGGACAGCGAGGCGGATACGCTGTCCTACGGCAAGCAGCGTCGGCTGGAGATCTCGCGGGCCCTGGCCACGCGGCCGGCCGTGGTCCTGCTCGATGAGCCGGCGGCCGGCATGAACGAGACGGAGTCGGACGTGCTCCTCGAAAGCATCCGCGCCATCGCCCGCGACACCGGATGCGCCATCATCATCGTGGACCACGACCTCCATCTCATCACCCGCCTGTGCGACCGGATCCAGGTCCTGGAGACTGGTCGGACGCTTGCGGTCGGCAGTCCGGCAGCCGTCGTGGCGGACCCGGCGGTCCAGGCTGCGTACCTGGGCACCAGTGACGGTGCGGACCCCGTCGGCCTGGACCCTGTCGGCACGGATCCCGTCGGCACGGCAGCCGTCGAAGCGGAAGGGGCGTAGGAGGACATGGACGACCGCGAGATCGTGCAGCTTGGCTGGAGCGACTACGTCGGGCTGACCCGCGTTCGCGGCGTGCCCCTGTCCGAGCTCGACCGACGGATGGAGCACGGCCTCGGCTGGGCGGTCGCCGGGCAGGCGCTGACGCCGTTCGCCGACATCGCGCCGAATCCCTGGGGCCCCATGCAGGAGGTCCGCCAGGTCCCCGTTCCAGCCACACGAACGCGCGTTGACCTGTGGGACGACGTCGGGGCGTTCCACCTCTACCTGTGCGACTCGCGCAACCCCGATGGCACGCCCTGGGACTGCTGCACGCGCGGCTTCATGAACGCCGCCCTGGACGACTTCCGGGCAGAGACCGGCCTCGAGTTCGTGGCCGCCTTCGAGCACGAGTTCACCCTCGTCGACTCCGGTCTGCCGGACGGGCCGCCGTTCTCACTCGAGACGGTCCGGAGTGCCGCGGGATTCTTGGGCGACGTCGCGGCCGCGCTGCACCAGGCCGGCGTCGAGCCGGAGACGATCGAGCCCGAGTACGGCTACCTCCAGTACGAGGTCACGACCTCGCCGGCGACCGGATCCATGGCGGGGGACCGGGCGATCATCACCCGCGAGCTCATCCGCGAGGTGGCGCGTCGGCGCGGGGCACGGGCGAGCTTCAGCCCCAAGCCGAGCATCGATGGCGTCGGCAACGGCGCCCACGTGCACTTCAGCTTCCTCGACGCGAACGGCGACAACGCGGCCTACGACCCGGAGGGCGTGGCTGGCGCCAGCGTCGTCGCGCAGCGGTTCATCGCCGGCGTCCTGCGCCACATGCGCGCGATGACCGCGCTGGTCGCACCGAGTCCGGTCTCCTATTACCGCCTCGGGCCTCATCACTGGAGCTGTGGGTACGCGAGCTTCGGGATCCAGAATCGCGAGGCCGCGATCCGCATCTGTCCGTCACCCAGTCAGGATGCGGCGGCGAAGGCGCGCGGCTTCAACATGGAATTGCGGCCGCCGGACGCGAGCGCCAGCCCGTACATGGTCATCGGTGCGCTCGTGCGCGCGGGGCTGGAGGGCATCCGTGACGAGTTGCCGTTGCCGGCCGCGTGCGACCGAGATCCGGCCGATCTGACCGATGACGAGCGTGCCGCGCTCGGGATCGAGCCGCTGCCGAGCAGCCTGTCGGAGGCGCTCGATGTCCTCGATGCCGACGAGCGAGCCCGCGCCTGGCTACCTCCGGTGATGTACGAGTCGTACGTCGCGGTGAAGCGGGCCGAGATCGAGCTGGCCGACGCATCCGAGCCAGACGACGTGGCCCGCCGCTACCGGGACGCCTACTGATCGAGGAGCGGATCGCGCCGCCGGTCTGGCCGCGGCGCGGCGGGCGGCGCGATCCGCGAGGGCCGCGCGGCGCTACGGCGTTCGCCGAGCCGCCGCGATGATCGCCGCGGCGGAGCGATCGATATCGGCCTCGGACGTGGCCCAGTTGACGATGCTGACGCGCATGGCGGCCGTGCCGTGCCAGACGGTCCCGCCCAGCCAGCACGTGCCGTCGTCCTGGACGGCCTGGATGATGCGGCGCGTGCGGTCGTCGGTCGCGGTGGGGTCGCCATCGGCGGCGGGGAAGCGCACGAGGACCTGGTCGAGGACCACGTCGTTGACGATCTCGATGCCGTCGCCGGCATCACGCAGAGCGTCCGCCATGCGCACCGCGTAGGTGCAGCAGCGATCGATCAGCGCCGCCACCCCATCCGCGCCCAGCGAGCGCAGCGCGGCATACGCGGGGAACCCGCGCGCCCGACGCGAGTACTCGGGCACCCAGCGGAAGTTGTCGCGCTCGGCCGTGCCGTACTCGATGTATGCCGCACTTGGTGGAGACATCGCCCCTGAATGAGCCTCGGGGTCGCGCACGAAGGCGAAGCCGGAGTCGTACGGCACGTTCAGCCACTTGTGGCCATCGGTCGCCCATGAATCGGCGCCGTCATGACCGGCCAGCAGGTGCCGTCGCGTCGGATCGGCCGCCGCCCACAGGCCGAACGCGCCATCGATGTGGATCCATGCGTCCGGACATCGCTCCCGGATCAGCTTGATCGCCGGGTCGATCGGATCGAATGACCCGGTGTTCACGTTGCCGGCCTGGAGGCTGACGATGAGCGGCGTCCCTGCGGTGGGGAGCGCGGCCGCCAGAGCATCGAGCCGCATCCGGCCCTCTTCGTCGCACTCGACCTGGATCGCGCCCGCTCGCCCGAGGCCCAGGAACTGCAGCGCGGACGGGATCGTGGCGTGCGTTTCCGAGCCGACGATGACGCTGATCGCCGGCCCGCCCTGCAAGCCGTTCGCCTGCACATCCCAGCCGACCCGCCCCAGAACGGCGTGGCGCGCTGCCGCGAGGCACGTAACGTGCGCCATCTGGCAGCCGGTGGTCAGGCCGACGCTGGTGCCAGCAGGGAGCCCGAACAGATCGACCAGCCACGAACCCACGACTTCCTCGACGACGCTCGCCGCCGGACCGGTCGCAAAGATCCCGGCGTTCTGGTCCCAGGTGGAGGTCAGCCAGTCCGCCGCGAGGGCCGCCGGAAGCGATCCACCGATGACGAAGCCGAAGTAGCGCGGCCCGGCGATGCCCACCGTGCCGGCATCGGCCGCGCGAGCCAGGTGCTCGATGACGTCCGTCGGCGCCTGGCCGTCGCGGGGCAGCGGACCGCCGAGCGCGGCCAGGAGCTCGTCGCGAGTGGCCGTCGCGTGCACGGGGCGCTCATCGAGCGACGACAGGAACTCGATGGCGATCTCCGTGGTCCGGCGCAGCAGCTCAGGGTCGGCGATGCGGCTCGAGGCGGGTGTCGATTGTTCGGTGCTCATGATCGGTAGCGTACGTCGCCCGCGGAGGCGTCGGGCTGCATTCGGGCCAGCCGTCGCCCAGCAAGCCAGCATGCTGGTATCATGGTTTCCATGAAAGTCACCGTGGATCTGGACGCCGACCTGTATCGCGCCATCAAGGTCGAAGCCGCGCGGTCGGATCGGAGCGTCCGCGACATCATGGATTCCACGCTCGAGGCGTGGCTGGTCGCCGCAGAGGATCGCGAGGATCGCGACTCGGCCGTGTCCGCGATGGCCGAATACCACCGCGATGGAGGGTCGTCGGCGGAAACAGTATTCGGGACCCTCGCCGCGGAAACGAAGGCCACCTACGGATCGGACGGGGGGTGACCGACGCTCGGTACCGGGTCGAGATCGCCCGAGCCGCCGAGCGCGAGTTGCGCCGCCTGCCACCGGGCGATGCCGCCGTGTTGCGCGCGCCGATCCTGGCGCTCGCCGCTGAGCCGCGGCCGGTGGGTTCCGCCAAACTGACCGGTACGGACTTCTGGCGCGTGCGCGTCGGTGAACTCCGCGTCATATACGCGATCGACGACGCCCAGTCGCTGGTGATCGTGCTCCGCGTCGCGCGACGCTCCGAACGAACGTACCGCAAGATCGCACGGGGAGACTGACTCCGCCGCCACGAAGGGAGTACCCATGACCGCCGCCCCGATCATCCTGGTCCCCGGTTTCTGGCTTGGTGCATGGGCCTGGGACGAGGTCGCCGGCCTCCTCCGCGCCGACGGCCACGACGTGACCGCCGTCACCTTGCCCGGCATGGATTCCATCGAAACCGACCGGTCCTCGATCACCTTCGGCGACCACGTGCAGGCCATCATCGATGCCGTGGACGCCGCGCCGGCGAAGCCGGTCCTGGCCGTGCACAGCGCGACCGGTTTCAGCAGCTACGCGGCCAGCGACCGCATCCCGGAACGCATCGCGCACCTCGTGTACGTCGATTCGGCGCCGGGCAAGGCGCCGCTGGATCCTGACTTCAGCGATGCGGAGAAGCCGCTCGATTGGGACGCGCTGGCCGAGGAGGAGAACCTGACCGGCGTGAGCGAGGCGCAGCAGGCGACGTTCCGCGAGCGGGCCGTGCCGGTCCCGGGCTCGATGCTGCGCGAGCCGTACATGTTCACGAACGATGCCCGTCGCGACGTGCCGAGCACGATCATCGCCACGGGCTTCTCCGCGGCCGACTACCAGAAGTACGCCAGCGAACACCCCGAGTGGGCGTTCCTGGCGGGCATCCCGGAGCTCACGAACCTGCGCTGGGTTGACCTGCCCACCAGCCACTGGCCGATGTGGTCGAAGCCGGCCGAGCTGGCACAGATCATCGGCGACATCGCCACGAAGGCGGCGAGCGGCGGCTGAGGCGAGCTGCGGCTGAGGTGCCCGCGCACCCGCGCGGCTGAGCCCTCCGGGTGCCCGCGCGGCAGCGGCGACTGACCCTCAGGCGACCAGCTTCTTGTACCTGATGCGGTGTGGCTGGTCCGCCGCGGTGCCCAGTTCCTTGTGGCGGAACGCCTCGTAATCGGTGACGTTGCCCTCGAAGAAGCGGACCTGCGAATCACCCTCGAAGGCGAGGATGTGCGTCGCGATCCGGTCCAGGAACCAGCGATCGTGGCTGATGACGACGGCGCAGCCGGGGAATGACTCCAGGCCCGCCTCGAGCGCCCGGAGCGTGTCGACGTCCAGGTCGTTGGTCGGCTCGTCGAGCAGCAGCAGGTTGCCGCCTTCCTTCAGCATCTTGGCGAGGTGGACGCGGTTGCGCTCGCCGCCGGACAGCTGCCCGACCAGCTTCTGCTGGTCCGTGCCGCGGAAGTTGAACGACGAGACGTAGGCGCGCGCCGGGACCTCGCGGGCACCGGTCTTGATGAACTCGGCGCCCTGGGTGATCTCCTGGAACACGTTCTTGTCGCCATCCAGGTCGTCGCGGCTCTGGTCCACGTAGCTCATCGCGACTGTGTCGCCGATCTCGATCGAGCCGGCGTCGGGCGCTTCCTGCCCGACGAGCATGCGGAACAGCGTGGTCTTGCCGGCGCCGTTGGGCCCGATGATCCCGACGATGGCGGCCTTCGGCAGGGACAACGTCAGGTCCTCGATCAGGAGGCGGTCGCCGTAGCCCTTGCGCAGACCCTTGACCTCGATCACGGTGTCGCCGAGGCGCGGCCCTGGCGGGATGGCGATCTCGAGCTCGCGCGTCTGGTCCTTCGTGTCGTTGGCCTCGGCCAGCAGCTTCTCGTAGGCCGACAGTCGGGCCTTGCCCTTGGCCTGACGCGCCTTCGCGCCCATGCGCACCCATTCGAGTTCGCGCGCGAGCGTGCGCTGCTTGGCATCGATCGACTTCGATTCCTTGGCCATGCGGTCGAGCTTCTGCTCGAGCCAGCTCGAGTAGTTGCCGCTGAACGGCATGCCGCGCCCGCGATCGAGCTCGAGGATCCACTGCGCGACGTTGTCCAGGAAGTACCGATCGTGGGTGACGGCGACGACCGTGCCGCTGTATTCGCCGAGGAAGCGCTCCAGCCACTCGACCGATTCGGCATCGAGGTGGTTGGTCGGCTCGTCGAGAAGCAGCAGGTCGGGGTGCTGGAGGAGCAGCCGGCACAGGGCCACACGGCGCTTCTCGCCGCCGCTCAGCGTCGTGACGTCGGCGTCGTCGGGCGGACAGCGCAGGGCGTCCATCGCGATGTCGACGTTGCGCTCCAGGTTCCAGGCGTCGGCGGCGTTGATCTTGTCCTCGAGCGCGGCCTGTTGGGCGCCGATGGCCTCGTAATCGGCGTCGGGCTCGGACCACTTGGCCATGACCGCGTTGTAGGCATCGATCAGGCCCTGCACCTCGCCGACGCCATCGAGCACGTTGCGCTTGACGTTCTTCGTCGGATCGAGCTGTGGCTCCTGGCTCAGGTAGCCGACCGTGAAGCCGGGCGTCAGGCGGGCCTCGCCGGTGAAGCCGTCATCGAGGCCGGCCATGATGCGCAGGAGGCTGGACTTGCCCGAGCCGTTCGAGCCGATGACGCCGATCTTGGCGCCCGGGTAGAACGAGATGGAGATGTCCTCCAGCACGGTCCGGTCCGGCGGGTAGTGGCGGGCGAGCTTGTAGGACGTGTAGATGAATTCGGCAGGCATGGGCGCAAGGGTAGCGGAGGGGGGCGTGGAAGCGAGACGACGGGGTCGGCCCGTTCCGGTTCTGTCACGACGACAAGCGAAGCTCCTACAATGGCGCTCGCGAACGACATCAAAGCCCGTGCCGAGCGCGGCATCGAGCAGTCCCAGGAGGAGGATTACCCGTGATCCAAGTTCGAAGCGCCCAGCCGTGGCTCGGTCTTCTCGTCGCTGTGGCCCTGATCGTGGGTGCCTGCGGCGGG
>JBKJHI010000276.1:0-3558 GCA_046599085.1 Candidatus Limnocylindrales bacterium | reverse complement strand
CTCGACCGGGTACATCGTCACGATCGTACGCCCGCGGTGGTCGGAGCCGGTCGGACCGGCGCGTTCGAACCGGTCGGGCCGGCGCGATCGATCACCCGTGCTTGACCGAACGGCGTGGCGGGCGGCATCCTCGCTGCGCGTCCCGCCGCGGCGATTCCCATCGGAACCCGCCGGGCCGCGCGGATCGATCCGTCACCGCACGCTGGAGCATTCCGGATGGCTCAGGGACCCATGTCGTCCGATGGCGCACGCCATGGCGTGCGCCGGTCGATCAGCCTGCGGTTCATCGCCGTCCCGCTCGCGGCGCTGCTGCTGGCGGCTGGTCTGCACGTCGTGCGCACGATGCCGCCGCCATACCTCGTCGACGCCTGTGTGCGCGGCGATCACCACGGCGAGTCCGTCGCCCGGATCTGGGACGAGCAGCTCCTCGAACTGATCCGGGAGGTCGTGCCGGCGCCGACCGTCCATGCCCGCAACCTGTTCCACGTGTCCGCTGCGATGTGGGACGCCTGGGCGGCCTACGACCCGGTCGCGGACGGCTACTTCGTGACGGAAAAGCGGCAGGCGGGCGATGTCCCGGCCGCGCGCGAAGCGGCGATGAGTTTCGCCGCCTATCGGATCCTGCTGTGGCGGTACGCGACGGTGTCGGATCTGGCCACCGCCGCTGACCAGCTCGCGGCCACGATGGCGTCGCTGTGCTACCGGACGGACTTCGACAGCACGGACGGCGACTCGCCGGCGGCCCTCGGCAACCGGATCGCGGAGGCCGTCCTGGCATTTGGTCGCACGGACGGCTCCCTCGAGGACGAACGCTACGTCGATCCTGACTACAGCCCGGTCAACGATCCACTCGAGGTGGCCGTCTCGGGCACGGTCATGCGCGACCCCAACCGCTGGCAACCGCTGTCGCTCGCGAAGCAGGTCTCCCAGAACGGGCTGCCCATCCCCGGATCGATCCAGACGTTCATCGGGCCGCAGTGGGGCCATGTGACGTCCTTCGCCCTGCCGCCATCGGCACAGGGCACGCCGATCGACCCGGGGGCGCCGCCGCGACTCGGCGATCCAGCCACGGACCTGGAATTCAAGGCCGAGGCTGTCGATGTCATCCGGCGCAGCAATCTTCTTGATGCCGACAACGGCCTGACCATCGACATCAGCCCGGGGAGCCTCGGGAACAATGACCTCGGCACGAACGATGGGCACGGGCACGACATCGACCCGGCGACCGGACAGCCGTATCCGCCGCAGGTGGTTCTCGTCGCCGACTTCGCCCGTGCCCTCGCCGAGTACTGGGCGGACGGTCCGAAGTCCGAGACGCCGCCGGGGCACTGGAATCTCATCGCCAACGAGGTGTCCGATTCGCCGGGCTTCTCGTACCGCCTGGGTGGGCAGGGCGAGCCGCTGGATCGACTCGAGTGGGACGTGAAGCTGTATCTCGCCCTGAACGGGGCGCTCCACGATGCGGCCATCGCGACCTGGGGTGTCAAGGGGTTCTACGACTCGTCGCGACCCATCTCGCAGATCCGCTACATGGGTGAGCGCGGACAGTCCAGTGACCCGAGCGGTCCGTCCTACGATCCCGAGGGCCTGCCCCTCGTCCCCGGTCTCATCGAGGTCGTCACCGCCGAGTCGAGCGCGCCGGGGCAGCGCCACGGCACCCTGGCCGGCCACGTCGGTGAGATCGCCATCGATGCCTGGCGCGGCTTCCCCGATGACCCGACCACGCAGACCAGCGGGGTGGGGTGGATCCTCGCCATCGACTGGGTGCCCTACCAGCGCAGCACCTTCGTCTCGCCGGCGTTCGCCGGCTACCCGTCCGGGCACAGCACGTTCAGCCGCGCCGCCGCGGAGGTGCTGACCGACCTGACCGGCGATCCGTACTTTCCCGGCGGCCAGACCAGCTTCGCGGTGGCCCGTGGCGCGCTGCTGCACGAGGAAGGTCCGAGCACGGATATCACGATCCCGTGGGCGACCTACGACGACGCCGCGGACCAGGCTGGGATCTCGCGGCTGTACATGGGCATCCACGTCCAGGCGGACGACCTCGAGGGTCGGCGCATCGGGTCCATCTGCGGGATCGAGGCGACTGCCCTGGCCCGCCGCTACTTCGACGGGTCCGCACGCCCGTAGTACCGGGCCACGGGCCACAGGGCCGGGAGCCCCGCGAGCCCTGGGCCAGCTGCGTCGGCACCGGCGGGCGGCGACGCCTGGCGATCAGCCGGCGGACGACTCGGCCGCGGCGACGATGCGCTCGATGACCCGCAGGTTGGCAACCGCATCGCTCGCCGGGACCGGCGGTGGCGTGCCGTCCAGGATCGCGGCGGCGAACCGCTCCGTCTCGACCGTGTACGGATCGGCCGTCGGGAATGTGAGCGTCTCCGTGTGCGGCGCGACGGGAGGATCGCCGCCTGCGGTCATGTGCACAGCGGTCGGGCGATCCGGCGGGATGTTGAACGGGATCTCGATCGAGATCCGTCCGGTGCAGCCGTAGATGTGCACCCGCTGGTCCGTCTCGACCCGCGTCGCGCAGGTGAACGTGGCGACGCCCGTCTCGAACTCGAGGATGGCGCTGGTCAGGATGTCCACCCCGCTGTCCGGGTCGCGCACGATCGACGACGACACGCGCCGCGGCTCGCCACCGAACAGCATCCGCGACAGGTTGATGTTGTAGCACCCGATGTCGTAGAGCGCCCCGCCCCCGAACGCGCGGATGTTCCGGATGTTGCCCGGGTCGTCGTTGAAGTACGAGAACCAGGACTGGACCGCCTGTAGCTGGCCGATCCGCCCGGAAGCGACGAGCTGACGGACGGCCTCCCACGACGGATGCAGCCGGTACATGAACGCTTCCATGAGGAGCACCCCGGCGGCCTCGCAGGCCGCCACGATGCCCTGCGCCTCGTCGGCGGTCATGGCCAGCGGCTTCTCGCACAGGACATGCTTGCCGGCGCGGGCCGCCGCGATCGCCCATTGCGCGTGCAGGTGGTTCGGCAGCGGGACGTAGACCGCGTCGACCTGCGGATCGGCCAGCAGGGCCTCGTACGAGCCGTGCGCTCGCGCGATGCCCATCCGCTCGGCGACGGCCCGGGCGCGGGTGTGGTCGCGTGACGCGATGGCCACGACCTCGCAGCGCGCGGCGCGCTGCATCCCGGGGATGACCTTGGCCGTCGCGATGTCGGCCGTCGACAGGACGCCGATCCGGAGCACGCTCATCGCTGGATCTACCCCCACGAGCTTTCGGTGACGGGCCGGAACGCGACTTCCAGGATTCGATGCGTGCGCGGTCGCGTCAGCACGAACATGACGGTCTCGGCGACGTCCTCCGGGGCCATCATGCCCGCCAACGCCGGCATGTCCGGTGTCCGCCCGCGACCCATGGCGAAGTCGGTGGCGACGCCGCCCGGGCAGATGTTCGTGCAGCGCACGCCCTGATCGCGCAGCTCGTGGTCAAGAGCACTCGTCAGGCCGACCTGGGCGAACTTCGACGCGCAGTAGACCGCCTCGAACGGCAGTCCCCGCCGGCCGGCTTCGCTGGCGACCATCACCAGGTCGGCGGCGTCG
>JBKJHI010000252.1:0-6390 GCA_046599085.1 Candidatus Limnocylindrales bacterium | reverse complement strand
CGGGGGCGCTACTGCCAGCGGAACTTCCAGGACGCGATGCCGTAGCCCACGGCCAGCCAACCGATCAGCACGACGGCACAGAGCCACAGCGGGGCGAACGGGGCGCCGCCGACCATGACCTGGCGCAACGCGTCCGACAGGTACGTGAGCGGGATGACCCGGGCCACCGCCTGCAGCGGCTCCGGCATCTGGTCGATCTGGAAGAACGTGCCCGACAGGAACATCATCGGGAACTGGACGACGCTGGTCATGCCGTTGGCCGAGTCCTCGGTCTTGGCGAACGATGCGATCACATACCCGAACGCCAGGAACGACAGCGCCCCGAGGACGACGAAGACCGCGGTCATCAGCAGCGAGCCCGTGATCTGGACCCCGAAGACGAGCGCCCCGACGGCGACGATGACGACGGCCTGGGTGAACGCGATCAACAGGCGCATCAGGACGTTCGATCCGACCAGCTGCCAGCGCCGCAGGGGTGTTGCCGCGAGCCGCTTGAGGATGAGCTTCTCGCGATCGGCCACGAGAGGGATCGACGCGAACAGGCCCACCTGCATCACCGACAAGCCGAGCATCGACGGGACGAAGTAGCTGATGAAGTTGAGCGTCTCCGTGGCGATGGAGCGAGGCTCCGGGACGACGAGCGGAGGGCGGCCGTCGAGGTTGACGACGCCCAGGACCGCCGCGATCGCCTGATAGACGGACCCCGTGACGGCCTGCCGTGACGGGTCGGTGTAGACGGTCAGCAGGGCCGGTGCGCCGCCCGCGCCGCCGGCACTAGCGTCGACCGCGGCGCCATAACCGGCCGGCACGACGATGACGGCGTCGACATCGCCCTCCCGCATCGACGCGAGTGCGTCCGCCTCGGACAGGTCCTCGAGTTCGATCCCGTCCTGCGCAACGAACTGGCCGTGCAGGCCGGCCGACTGGCTCGACCCATCGGCATCCGCCCAGGCGATCTGCAGCGCGCCACCGCCGCCACTCCCCTGGAAGATGAACCCGAACATGAAGATGAAGATCAGAGGGAAGGCCAGCGTCCAGAACAGGGCTGCCCGATCGCGGGTGTAGCTGCGGATGTTGGCGACGGTCAGGGCGAGCAGTGCAGCCATCGATCAGTCCCGCAACGCCCGGCCGGTGAGATCGAGGAAGACGTCCTCGAGCGTCGCTCGTCGGATCGCGAGGTTCCCCAGCTCGACGCTGCGGGACTCGGCCAGGGCGAGCAGCGGCGCGATCGTCGCGCCGACGTCCCGCGTGTACACCAGGAACTCCCCGTCATCCTTCACGGACTTGACAGCTGGCAATGCCTCGAGCTCGGCGACGGTCACCGCGTCCGTCGCGTCGAACCGGACCGCACGCTCGTCGAACCGCTTCGAGACGAGCTCATCGACGGTGCCCATCTCCAGGATCCGGCCATGGTCCATGATCGCCAGGCGGTCGCACAGGACCTCGGCCTCCTCCATGTAGTGCGTGGTCAGGAGGACCGTCCTGCCCTGTGCCTTGAGCCCCAGGACCAGATCCCACAACGACCGGCGCGCGGCAGGATCAAGACCGGTCGTCGGTTCATCCAGGAACACGAGCTCGGGATCGTTGACGAGGGCGAGGGCGACGGCGAGGCGCTGACGCTGGCCGCCCGACAGGACGCTCGTGCGAGCGTCGCGACGCTCACCGAGCTCCAGGGCATCGATCAACTCCGCTGTCGGTCGGGCGGTCGCGTAGAAGCTCCGGAACAGATCGATCAGCTCGGTCACGGTGAGCTTCGGGTACAGCGCAGCGGTCTGGAGGCTCACCCCGATGCGCGGCTTGAGCGCATCGGGATGCTTCCCGACGTCCACGCCGAGGACCCGGACCTCGCCGCCGTCCGGCGCTCGAAGTCCCTCCAGGATCTCGACCGTCGTGGTCTTGCCGGCGCCATTCGGCCCGAGCAGGCCGAAGACCTCGCCACGGTGCACGTCGAAGTCGATGCCGGCGACAGCGTCGATGGCGGCGTAGCGCTTGATGAGACCGCGGACCGTGATGACGGGGTCCGCAGCGGCTGGAACGATGGTCTGCAACGTTTCGGTCAGAGTCGCTTGCGCAGATAGGCCGCGACCGTCGCGTCGTAGCCGACGGCCTCGTACAGCTTGCGGGCCTCGGGCCGATGGTGACCGGCGGTGATCTCCGCGAACGCGGCACCGAGCGCCGCCCCGATGCGCTCGGCCTCCGCGATGAGTGCCCGACCGACGCCGCGTTCGCGCGCCCCGGCATCCACGACCAAGGCGACGATCCGAAGGATGCGGTCATCGTGCTCGAATCGCGGGATGGCATGGATGGCGATGAACCCAAGGACGGCGCCCTCACGCTCGGCGACGATGACCCGCGAGCCGGCGCTGCCGAACTGCTCAAGACGCGCGACGATGTCGGTAGGGCCGGCCGGGTAGCCCTCGTCCGTGAACAGGCTGGCGATCATCTCGGCATCGGCCGCGGTGGCGTCTCGGACGATCACAGCGGGGTCCAGGGGCGGATCGGTCGTCAGGTCGGTCATGGCTCCAGGATGGTACCGGCCTGGACCAGCAGGCGATGCGGCCCCGCCACCGGACCACCGAGGATCAACCGCTCCACGCCGAGCGGACCCGGGCGGGCGGCACTCAGCGCCCCCGGCGCCGGCTGGGTTGGATCGTCCCGGAGCCAGACGGCGGCCCAGCCTTCGTCATGCCGGGCGAGGGTGGCCGCCAGCCGTCCCTCCGACGTGGGTTCCAGCAGGAGGACCGGGACGTCGGCCTCCGGGACCGCGAGGCGCCGACAGGCACACCCGAGGTGCTCGGAGCCCGACACGTCCTCGGAGGTCCAGTTCGGATCGATCTCCCGAGCGGCGCGATCAAGCTCGACCGTCGCCCAGCCGATCGCCAGCACGTGTTCGGCGAGCGCGGGCTCGAGACCGAGTGCGCGGAGCGCCGCCGGCAGCATGGCCAGTCCCGCTACCCGATCAGGAGCATGTCGGGCGAGGGCCGGCTGCCGTCGATGAACCCAAGGCGCTCGTAGAGCCGCTTCGCGACGAGGTTGTCGGCGAACACACCCAGGTGCAGCCACTCGCTTCCGGCATCGATGGCGTCGCGCATCACGACAGTCGTCAGGTACGAACCGACACCTGAGTCACGAGCCGTCGGGATGACGCCGATCGACGACAGGTAGGAGATCCCATCGAACGTCGCTCGGCGAGCGGCGGCGATCGGCAGTCCATCGCGCCGGACGAGGTAGTGGGTGAACCGCGGGTCCGCGAGCGACGCCGTGGTTTCCGCGGTCACTCCGACCCGACGCTCCTCCTCCACCCCGAAGGCGCTCATCAGGACGCGGACGACATCCGCACAGACCTCCCAGTCCGCAACTGCGGCGGCGATCCCGAATCGCTCGACCGCGGCGCCCGCAGGTGCGGGCGTCGTCAGCAGCCCGCGAGCCAGGGCCGGCGCCCAGGCGACCATCAGGTGGCCCAGGCCCATGTCCTCGAACCCGTTGGCGGCGAGGCGCGCTGCGAGATCACCGGGCTCGTCGGCAGATGGCGTCACCCAGACGTGCGGCTGGCGGCCGACGGTCGCGAACCGTGCGAGGACCTCCACCAGCCGCCGGTCGAACGCTGCCGCATCGCTGGGCCAGCGCGTCGCCTCCAGGCGGTTCCAGAAGGGCTCGGCGTCGTTCGGATCGTGCAGGAGCAGACAGTCGTCGAGGTCCAGCAGCACACGCCCCGGGATCGCGTGGACCTGTGCCTCGTGCCGAAGAAGGCTCCGGATCCGTGCAGCGTCGATGGGCGGGGGCATCATTCTGAAGGGTACGCAAATCCGAACGAGGGCACGACGACGTATCCCACGGCGAGCGCCATCCTTGCGTGCCATCCACGAGGAGAGTCACTGATGTCCCGACCACGATCCCTCGCCAGGCTGGCCGCTCTCGGGCTTGCCGCCGCGTTCGGCCTGGCCGCCTGTTCCGGGAGCGGCAGCGCGAGCCCCGCCACAACGGACGCGCCCGCTAGCCAGGCGCCGTCGGCTGCGACCGCAGTCTGCGCGACGTCCACGGACACCGCGACGGTCGCCGCCACCATCGAGGGCTTCGCGTTCCAGCCATCCACGGTCGAGGCGACGGTCGGCGATGTGATCAGCTTCACGAACAAGGACAGCGCGCCCCACACCGTGACGCTCGACGACGATCCGTGCACGACGGGTTCGATCAACGGGGATGTGCCGGCGGCCCTGACGTTCAGCGCCCCCGGCAGCTACCCGTTCCATTGCCAGATCCATCCGAGGATGACGGGCACGTTCGAGATCTCGGGCACGACCAAGGTCGGCGACGGATACTGATCGCCCGGATCAGGCTCCGTCGCGCTCCACGACGAACATCGTCGCGCCGGACAACAGGTCGATCGTGGTCGGCGTCGGGAGGCCAGCCGCGGCGAACCAATCGAGGTAGTGCGCCCGCGTGACGAGCGCGGTGCCCTGGAACAACTCGTCGAGCTGGACCCCGGCGATGAGCTCACCGTGGCGCGTCCGGGACTCCTCCGGGCCGTCCGGAAGCGGCCAGTCCTGGACGACGATCCGTCCGCCCGGACGCAGCGCCGCGAAGGCCACCCTCAGGGCCTCGACCGGATCGGCGAGCTGGTGGAGCGCGTACTGGAAGTAGGCAAGATCGACCGCAGCGTCCTTCGAGGCCGCGGTCGGGCCCATCTCGCGGAGCTCGATCCGGTCGGTCAAGCCCTCCGCGGTGATCGTCGCCCGGGCCCGCGCGACCGAGTCGGGCTCGGATTCGATGCCGATGAGCTGGAGATTCGGGAAGCGGCGCGCCATCGCCACGAGCCAGCGGCCGCCGCCGCAGTGGACATCGACGACGCGACCACCGCGCGACAGGTCCGCGACCAGCTGGGGCATGGCCGCCAGGCCCTCCTGGAAGAACACGGCGACGTCCTGTCGGGTGAGGCGCTCGATCGCGGCCCGGTAGCGGTCGGGTCGCTGCGCCACCGGCCGGCCGGTGCGGAAGAAGTCCACCATGGCGTCCCAGTCCATCGACGCGGTCACGGCGTGGATGAACTGCCCACCCAGGAAGTCGGCGCGATCGGCGTCCAGGAGGATCGCCGCGATGTCGTCCTGGCTCCTGAGCTGGCCGTCCTCAAGATCGACCAGGTCGTGCGCATCGGCCGCCCACGACCACGCGTCCACGGCTTCGGGATCAGTGGAGGTGGCCTCGGCGAGCTCGGCGGGGCGAATGCCGGCCGACCCGGCCGCCCGGATCGCTTCGAACAGGCCGAGTTCGAGGCCGAGGTGGATCACCCACGAGCGGTAGAACCCCCCGAGACTCGCGATCAACCCATCGAATCGGTCATCGAACGCCATCGGCTCGATTGTCGCATGCGGCCCGTCCCTGTCGAGGCGGTCACAGCGCTACCGTACGGAGATGCAACGGTTGCGTCCCGGACGCGGTCCTGACCTGTGATGGATGACGACGCCCGCCTCACCCTGGACCTCGCCCTGGACCTCGACTCGAGCTTCGAGCGCCTGGTCCTGGCCCACCAGGATCGCCTTTTCTCGATCGCGCTGCGCATGCTCGGCGACCATGGCGCTGCCGAGGAAGCGGCGCAGGACGCGTTCGTGCGGGCCTATCGCGCACTCGGCGGCTACGAACCGGCACGGATCCGCGAGATCCGCCTGCGCCCGTGGCTGGCGACCATCGTCCTGAATCTGTGCCGCAACCACCTGGCGAGACGTGGGCGGCCGCGGCCCGGCGACCGATCGCTGGACGCCGATGCCGCCATCGGGCGCGAACCGCCGACGGCCGGTCGCGCCTCACCGATCGCCATCGTGGAGGCACGGGACGCCCGTACCCAGTGGGCCGCGAGGGTCCTCGCCCTGCCGCCGGCCTATCGGGCGCCGGTCGTGCTTCGCCATATCGACGGCCTCACGTACCCGGAGGTCGCCGCCGCCCTCGACCGGCCAGAAGGTACGGTCAAGGCCCAGGTCCACCGTGGGACCGCCCTGCTGCGAGCCATGCTGGAGGCGGAGCGCCGCCAGCCGACGGAGATGTCCGCATGAACCTGATCCAGCCCCCGTTTGATCCCGTGGAGCGAGCCCTGTCGGAGCTCGCGGCCTCGGCCCCGCCGTCGCTGCGGCCGGATGTCCTCGTCGAAGTCGGGCTGCTGGATCGCTACGCCCGTGCCGACTCACCGCTCGGGCCGTTGACGGTGGCCTGGAACGGCCTGGGGGTCGCACTCGTCGACCGCGAACCAGACGACGCTCGATTCGAGGAGCGCCACCGCATGGCGACCGGGCGACAGGCCGTCCCCGCAGACCGCCTGCCGGAGCGGCTGTCGACGGCCATCGCCCGACGGCTCGACGGCGATCGTCGGGTCAAGATCGCCCTGGACCTGCGGGGCCATTC
>JBKJHI010000233.1:0-14148 GCA_046599085.1 Candidatus Limnocylindrales bacterium | reverse complement strand
CGGAGGAGGTCGTGCAGGAGACGTTCATGGCGCTGTGGAACCGAGCGGAGACGTACGACCCGTCGATCGGGTCGCTCGCGGCCTGGTTGCACACGATCGCCCGCAACCGGACCGTTGACCGGCTGCGTGCCGCTGGACGTCGACCGACGCTCATCCCGCTGTCGGCCGCGGCCTCGGTCGGTGGCGATGCCGCAGACGCGGACTCGCTCGATCGAATCCTCGCGTCCGGTTCGATGGTCGCGAATTCCGCACCCACCCCGTCACCCGAATCGGCCGCCGTGCTCGGCGAGCTGCGAACGGCCCTGCAGGCGGCCGTCGCGGCGATGCCGGACGATGAACGCACGGTGATCACGCTGGCCTACGGCGATGGCCTGAGCCAGTCGGAGATCGCCGAGCGACTCGGCTGGCCACTCGGCACCGTGAAGACCCGCACGCGGCGCGCCCTGGCTCGCCTGCGCGAGGTGCTCGGGCGCTGGGACGGCGCGCCGCTCGTGGGGCCACGGCGATGACGCACGACGAGGCGCTCGAAGCGCTCGAGCTCGCCGCGGTGGAGCCGGGCGGCCTCGAGCGATTGATGGCCGGCGACACCGCCGTTGCCGGAGCGGTCGCCGGGCACGTGGCGGGATGTCCGATCTGTGCCGCCGAGCTCCAGCGATTGACGACGGAGGTGCCGTTGCTGCGAGACGTGGTCCGGACCACGCCGCCCGCGGACCTGCGTGCTCGAACGCTCGAGTACGTGCAGGCGAACGGAGTCCCACGCGGTGCGGAGCCGGTGCCGACGGTCGCGTCAGGGCCTCCAGGGCGAGACGGGCCCCACGCCGCCGCGCCGCGCAGTCCGTTGCCGTGGATCGCGGCGATCGCGGCTGCGGTCGTCATCTCTGTCGTCGGCACGGCCGCCTTCGTGGGTGGACGCATCGACCAGGATCTGGCGGCCCGCGATACGGCGATCGCGCATCTGGGATCCGTCACAGCCGCGACGCTGTCCGTCACGTCGGAGCCGGATGTCCAGCGCGTCTCCCTCGCCGCGCCGGATGGGTCGGCGGCTGCGGGAACGCTCCTGTACTCCCCGGGCACGACGGAGCTGGTCGTCGTGGCCACCGACCTCGTCGAGCCGCCCGCGGGGCACGAGTATCGATGCTGGGTCCTGCGTGGTGGCGAGCGCCAGGCCGTGGGCAAGATGTTCTTCGCAGGAGCCCTGGCCTACTGGATCGGCGATGTGGCCGCGCTACAGGACGTGACCGGCGACGCGACGTTCGGAGTCTCCCTGGTCGACATCGGCGGACCCTCGCTGGATGCACCAGCCGTGATCAGCGGCGGGCTCTGAGGACGTCGGTCGCGGGCGGGTTCGTCCGGCCGGCGCGCTCGCCCACGGCCCGAGGACCGGTCGCCAAACCCTCGACGACCTGGGCCGTGCGATCCGGATCGATCAGCGAAAACGACACTGGTTCGGCTCGCCTCGCACAAGGGGCAAGCGTGCATGGACGCGGGAGCGGGACCGAGGTCAGCCGACCGCGTCCCCAGGGTCCGGGCCGGGCGGCTCGGAGGTCGCCAGGTACGCGGCATGGAGCTGCAGGAGTCGCTCGGCGACGGCCGGGGAGACCGAGCTGCCCTCGTCGGCCAGCGCAGCTGACAGCCGTGCTGCCTCGACCGGACGTTCCGCATCTCCGATCTCGTCCTCGCGACGTCGCGAGTCCATGAGGACGAACCAGACGAGACCAGCGCCGATCACCAGACCGACGATGAGCAGCCACCAGTTGAACTCAGCGTTCACGGCCGGAAGGATACCGGACCGCGGCCGAGCCAACGAGTGAGCCGCAGCGCGTGCGTCAAGGCGCGCGACCGCAGACGCCGCCCAGTAGCGGCGCGCGAGCCACCTGAGCGGCGCCCGCTACACTCCGCTGATGTTCGATGCCTTCCCGGACCCCATCGCCCTGACCATCGGCCCCCTGTCCATCGGTTGGTACGGTCTTGGCTACGCCTTCGGGCTGGCTGCCGCCTACCTGCTGCTGACCTGGCTGGCGAAGCGGGCCGGCGAGGATCCCGAGCTCGTCGGGAACGGGATCATCATCGTCGCGGTCGTCGCCCTGATCGGCGGTCGCCTCTATCACGTCATCGATCAATGGGCGCTCTACGCAAACGACCCATTGAAGATCATCCTGCCCCCGTATTCCGGCCTGGGTGTCTATGGCGGCATCGCGACGGGCATCGTCGCGGTCATCCTGATCACTCGCGCGAAGCGGGTCTCGTTCTGGCGCTGGGCCGACATCATCGCGCCGAGCCTGTTCCTGATGCAGGCCATCGCCCGGTGGGGGAACTACTTCAACCAGGAGTTGTACGGGCCGCCGACGACGCTCCCGTGGGGCATCCCGATCGACTGCGACCATCGCATCGCCGCGTACGTGTGCGACCTGGTCCCGGAGACCACGCGGTTCCATCCGCTCTTCCTGTACGAGTCGCTGTCCGGGGCCATCGGCGTGCTCGTGCTGCTGGGCATCGGCTTCCGGTTCCGTTCGCGACTGCGGCCGGGGGACATCGCCGGCATCTTCTTCATCTGGTATGCGGTCGTGCGCTTCCTGCTGGAGAACCTCCGCGAGGACAACTGGATCGCCTTCGGGTTCCCGGTCGCCCAGCTGGTCAGCGTCGTCTTCGTCATCGTGACGGCGGCCATCCTGATCGCCCGTCACCGCTCCGGCGCGGCGGATGCCGACGCACCGCCGAGCATCCCCGGTGTGGCGTCCTGGGGCGCGATCGGCCCGAATGACTGGAAGCACCGACCGATCAGCGAGCCCTGGGCGAATGTCGGCGACCCGTTCGACGACGATGACGATCCGTTCGTGGACGACGACGCGTCGGACGATGACCTGATCGACGGCGACGGCGGCGGACCGACGGACGGGGAGCCCGCGCCGCCCGCGCCGTGACCGGGAGCGATGTGCCTCCGACGGCTCAGCGCCGTCGTCCGCCGCGGGGACGGATCAGCCCACAGGCCCTCGCCGCCGAGCGCGGTGGCGTTCTGGAGGGCCTCGCGTGGCTGGGCCGGCCGCCGGAGGCGACGGCCAGCTGGACGTATCGCGGGTTCCGCCTGCTTGTCCGGTTCGTGGCGTTCGGCGTCCTCCGGTTCCGCATCCAGACATCCGGCCAGGAGCAGCTGCCGGCTGGCGGCTACCTGCTCGTGGCGGCCGTCCATCGCGGCTGGATGGACCCGTTCGTGGTCTACCACGCGCTTCCGCTCGCACCCCGCGCCTGGTTCCTGGGGAGTGGCCCCTCGACGTTCACAACGCGCTGGCGTGAGGTCCTGATCCGACGACTGGGCGGGCTCCTGCCGGTCTGGCGCGGTGGTGTCGGGATCGACCAGCACGTCGCCTCGGCCCGGGCGGTGATCGCGAATGGTGCCGTGTTCGCCCAGATGCCGGAGGGGACCGTCAGTGGCCCAGCGGGACGGCTCGGGGTCATGCGCACGGGCTGGGCCATCATCGCCATGCGCACCGAGGCGCCCATCGTCCCGCTGGCGATCGCCGGCACGGAGGAGCTGTATGTCGGGCGACGCATGGCCTCGCAGGTCCTGCCGCCGACGACCGTGCGCGAGCTGGCTGGGTTGCCGCCAGATGCCGCCCTGCCTCCGCCCGGCTCGCGAGAGGAACTGACCCTGGCGAAGGCCGTGACGGAGGCCCTCGCCGTGCGCCTCGGACCGGTCGTCGAGGCGTTGTATCCGGCAACCATCGATCCGCCGTCGCATCCGCGTCGCCTGCGCCGCCGGCTGACGTGGCTCCTGCTGCGGCCGGGTCGCCTGGACCGGGACTGAACGGGGCCTGGCCCGCGCAGACCTCCGCGCGGTCGTCCGCACCAGGGCTCAGCCGGCTCACCCCCCCTATACTCGGCCGCGATGCAGTACGCCGAGTCCATCCTCGACCTCGTCGGCAACACCCCCCTCGTCAGGATCACTCGGGTGGTGCGCGACCTGGGCCCGCTCGAGCGGCAGCCGCTCCTCCTCGCCAAGCTCGAGATGCTCAATCCGGGCGGCTCGGTGAAAGACCGCATCGGCCTGCCCATGATCGAGGCGGCCGAACGGGCCGGCATCCTCAAGCCGGGCGGCACGATCATCGAGCCCACGAGCGGCAATACCGGTCACGGCCTGGCCATCGCCGCCGCGCTGAAGGGCTACCGCTGCATCTTCGTCATGGCCGACAAGCAGTCGGTCGAGAAGCAGTCACTGCTCCGCGCGTATGGCGCGGAGGTCGTCCTGTGCCCGACCAACGTCGCCCCCGAGTCGCCGGAGAGTTATTACAGCGTGGCGTCGCGGCTCGCCCGCGATATCCCGGGCGCGTTCAAGCCGGACCAGTACTGGAATATGGAGAACCCGGCCGCCCACGAGCGGACCACGGGACCCGAATTGTGGGACCAGACCGACGGCCGCATCACCCACTTCGTGGCGAGCGTCGGGACCGGCGGCACGATCTCTGGCACGGCGCGGGTCCTCAAGGAACGGAACCCGTCGATCCAGGTCATCGGAGCCGATCCGGAAGGTTCCATCCTCTCCGGTGACACCGCCCGCCCGTACCTGACCGAGGGGGTGGGGGAGGACTTCCTGCCTGGCACCTACGACCCGACCGTCATCGATCGATGGGTGCGGGTCAGCGACCGCGATGCCTTCGCGATGGCGCGCCGGCTCACCCGCGAGGAGGGCATCCTGAGCGGCGGATCGTGCGGCACGGCGATGGTCGCGGCCCGCGCGGTCGTGGCCGATCTTGCCGGCACCGATGCGGCGGCGGATGCGGTCGTGGTCGTCCTGCTGCCCGATAGCGGCCGGAGTTACCTGTCCAAGGTCTACAACGACGAATGGCTTCGGGTGAACGGCCTGCTCGCGACCACCGGGGCGGCGACGCGCATCGAGGCGCTCCTCGCCGATCGGCACCACGATCCGGACATGCCCGCCGTCATCGTCGCGCGCACGACGGAACGCGTCGGCGACGCGATCGCCCGGCTCCAGGAATTCGGTATCAGCCAGCTGCCCGTGTCGGAGGAGGCCGAGGGTGACGACATCGCCGGGCTCGTCGGCTCGATCAGCGAGAGGGGCCTGCTCGACCGCGCGTACCGCGATCCGTCGGTCGTCGAGCGGACTGTCGGCGAGGTGATGGACCCGCCGCTGCCACTCGTCGCGGCATCAGCGACGCTGGACGACGCGTTCGCGTTGCTGACCGGCGGCTCCGTGTCGGCTGTGGTCGCGGTCCGCGGTGAGCGCCCAGCCGGCGTCGTCACCAAGCTCGATCTGCTCGAATACCTGGCGCACCGCTCGCCCCCCTCGACGCCCGGCTGAGCCGCCGCGCCCGCGGGCCTGCCCCTCGCGGCCCTGGGGCCGCGCAGCAAGCGCGAGCCTGCATGCCCGCCAGCGACGCGCAACCGCATCGATCGTGCACCGGGCGCACGGGCCGCGCCGTCGTTCAGTGCATGCACGAACGATGCGGGGTCGATGCGGCGACGCCGCTACCCGATCGGCCCACGTGGAGGGCGAAAGGCCCTACAGCCAGGGCAGCGTGATCGGCACGAGGGCGTTCAGCAGCAGACCGAGCGTCAGGAGCCCACCTGCTCGGCGTGTGTGCGTGAACGCGAAGCCGACGAACCAGAGCGGCCAGCCAGTCGCCGGATACCAGTCGGGCGGGGTCGCCGGCTTGGGGGCCCCGAAGATCCGCAGGACGGACACCAGTCGCGGGATGGCCAGCGCGATGAGCAGGACCCATGGCCCGATCCAGCCGATCGCGACGAACAGCACGGTGAGTGGATAGAACAGGATCATCAACCACGATCCAACGACCCGGGCTCGCGCCTCGCCGAGGATGACGGGGAGCGTCCGCACGCCGAGCTTCGTGTCGGCTTCGATCTTGTCGATGTGCTTGCCGAAGAGCACGGACGTGACGATCAGCGCGTACGGCACCGACGCGAGCAGGACCCAGCCGGGGATCGAGCCGGTCACAGCGAGGAACGTGCCGCCGATCATCAGCGGACCCCACACGAGGAACACGCCGGGCTCGCCCAGGCCGTGGTGCTTGAGGCGGATGGGCGGCGCCACGTAGAACACGGACACGAACAGGCCGGCCAGCGCGAACACGATGATGAGTGGCCCGCGGATCGCCGCCAGGTACAACATGATCGCGGCGCCGATGACGTTGACGATGAGGATGGCCGCCCGCAGCTGTCCCTTGGTCACCCAGCCGGACAGGATCGGGTGCGGGGCGTACAGCGCGCGGACATAGTCATCGGTGTCGACGCCGCCGGTCGTGTCGAAGTAGTCGTTGATCATGTTGTTGGCGGCGTGCGACAGGACCAGGCCGACCACCGCGATGAGGAACAGGCCCCAGTCAACAGCCGCGCCGCCACTGGTCCGCGCGGCCTCCACAGCCAGCAGGCCGCCGATCAGCCCGGACCAGATGGTCATCGGGAAGACGGCCGCGCGCGTGATGACCAGCCATCTTCCGACCGTGTCGAGCGGTCGCGTCGCCGGCGGATTGGCGGTCTCCAGGATCTCCTTCCAGGCAAGGAATCGATCGCGGATGGAGACGGGAGACGCAGCGGTCTCGGGAGCGGCGGTGGCCATGTGCGGGATCCTTTTTCGCGCGAGCTTCATCGTCGAAACATGCCCCGCGAATGTATCACGTTGTGGACCGGCTACCATGCCGGGCATGTCCGATCGCGAGCCCTCCTTCGATACCCTGGCCGTCCATGCCGGCGCCGAGCCCGACGAGCTGACGGGCGCCGTCGCGCCACCGATCTACCAGACCTCGACCTTCCAGCAAGACGCCGTCGGCAAACCGCGTCGCGGGTACGAGTACGCGCGCTCGCAGAACCCCACCCGCGATCGACTCGAGCGGGCGATGGCGGCGCTCGAGGGCGGCACCCATGGCTTCGCCTTCGCCAGCGGGTCGGCCGCGACGGCCGCGATCGCCGAACTCGCGGGGCCTGGCGACGAAGTGATCATCGGCGATGACGTGTACGGCGGCACGTTCCGCTACCTCGAAAAGGTCCGCAAGGGCGCTGGTATCACCACGACCTACGTCAACCTCGCGAGTGGCCCGGATGCGCTCTGGGAGGCACTCAGCGAGCGCACGCGTTTGGTGTGGTTCGAGACACCGACCAACCCGCTGCTCAAGGTGGTCGACATCGCTGCCATGGCCGCGGCCGTCGAACGGCGCGCGAGGGAAGGCGGTCGGCGGCCACTGATAGTCGTGGACAACACGTTCGCGTCGCCGGCCATCCAGCGGCCGCTGACGCTTGGGGCGGACATCGTCTTCCACTCGGCCACGAAGTACCTGGCCGGCCACTCCGACACGATCCTGGGCGTGGCCGTCACCACGGACGAGGCCGTCGCCGAGCGGCTGCGCTTCCTCCAGAACGCGATGGGCGGAGTGCCTGGTCCGCAGGACTGCTTCCTGGTCCTGCGAGGGCTGCGGACGCTGCACCTGCGCGTCGAGCGACACTCACAGAACGGTGCCGCGGTGGCGGCGTTCATGCGCGGGCGAGACGACGTCGCGAGCGTCAGCTATCCCGGGTTCGGCGGGATGGTTTCGTTCATCCCGACGGCTGGCCCGGGCGGCTCGCCCACGGCCGCTGAACGAGCCGTGACCATCGCCGAGGCCACCCGGCTGTTCACCCTGGCCGAGTCGCTCGGCGGCGTCGAGTCGCTCATCGAGGTGCCAGCCGCGATGACCCACATGTCCGTCGCGGGCTCACCGCTCGAGGTCGATCCGGCGCTCGTGCGCCTGTCGGTCGGCATCGAGGGCATCGACGACCTCATCGACGACCTCCGCCAGGCGCTCGACGGCGCCTGAGGCGCCGGGGTCAGCCGCCGGCCATGGCCGGCAGGAGGACCAGCGTGTCGCCATCGGCGACGGCCGTGTCGAGGTCCTGGAGGTGGCGGACGTCGGTATCGTTGAGGAACGCGTTGACGAAGCGATTCAGGTCGCCGTCCGGCGCGAGGAGTTGCGACTCGAGCGATGGATGGGCGGCGACCAGCCCCCGGATGACCTCCCGGACGGAGCCGGCCGGCACGTCCACGGTCTTGGCGCCACCGGTGGGGGCTCGCAGCGTCGGCGGGATGCGGACCGTGCTCACGATGCGTCCCCGAGCCACGCTTCGAAGGCGCTCAGGCTTGGCCGGATGACCGGGGCGAGCCCTGGCTGACCTGGAGCGACTCGACCGCCCTCGAGCGATCCCTCGGCCAGACCGAGCGTACGTGCGTCAGGTGTCTTGAGCCCATTGCCGGTGATGAGGGCCACGATCTCGTCGCCGTCGCGGATCACGCCCCGCTGCCGCGCTGCAGCCACCGCAGCCAGGGTCACGCCGCCGGCTGTCTCCGGGTAGATGCCCTCGAGTCGCGCCACGTCGCGGATGGCCTGGGCGGTCACGACGTCCTCGATCGCCTCGATCGAGCCACCGGAGTCGCGTGCCAACTCGACCGCGTAGCGACCGTCGGCCGGGTTGCCGATGGCCAGCGATCGGACGATCGTGTCCGGCTCGCGGATGGGCTCGATGACGTCCGTCCCGCGCTCGAAGGCCGTGGCAACGGGCGCGCACCCGGACGCCTGGCCGCCGACGAAGCGGATCGGCCGACGCTCGATGAGCCCGAGCTCGGCCAGCTCCTCGAAGCCTCGAGCGACGCGGGTGAACATCGCGCCGCTGGCGATGGGGCCGACGAGGACATCCGGTGATCGCCAGCCGAGCTGCTCGGCGATCTCATAGGCGAGCGTCTTGGAGCCCTCTGCGTAGAACGGCCGGAGGTTGATGTTGACGAAGCCCCAGCCGGTCTCGTCGGCGACTTCCAGGCACAAGCGGTTCACGTCATCGTACGTGCCGTCGACCGGCACGACCGTGGCGCCATAGGCCAGGGCGTGCTCGACCTTGGCCGGTTCCAGGTCGGCCGGGATGAACACGTAGGCCGGCAGGCCGACGGCGGCCGCGGCCGCAGCGGTGGCACCGGCAAGGTTGCCGGTCGAGGCGCAGGCCAGTGCCGGAAGGCCGAACGCGACGGCCTGCGCGGCGGCGATGGCAACCGCACGATCCTTGAACGACAGGGAGGGATTGCGCGTGTCGTCCTTGAGCCACAGCCGGTCGACGCCGAGGACGGGTGCAAGGCGATCTGCGGCGATGAGCGGTGTGGAGCCGACGGCCAGCGACCGCGCCGGCGCCGCGTCGACGGGGAGCAGCTCCAGGTAGCGCCAGATCCCGGGCGCTCGGCCCTCGATCGCCGTTCGGGTGAACGTCCGCCCGGCGATGGCCAGATCGTAGGTCACTTCGAGCGGCCCGAAGCACGCCGGGCAGACATAGCTGATGGCGAGCGGCTGGGCGAGGCCGCAGTTGCGGCAGGCCATCCCGGTGATCCGGCCCGGCTGGGGCGCCGCGGCGCTGTGGGCGGCCGCGGCAGCGGTCGTCGTATCGGTGGTCGATCTGGTCGGTGTCTCGATGGTCACGTGGATCTCCGGCCTGGGCGTGGACACGCAGCGCGGGGACCGGGTGGACGGGACGACCCTGATCGGTTCGAGAGGGCTCCGAAGAGTTCCCTTATCTCGCAGGAGGACCTGCCCGGAATTGGCACCTTGCCGGCATCGCGCCGGTAGGTTGTCGTGGCTTCAACGGGCCGGTCCCTCTGCCACTCTTGATAAGCGCTCTCTTCAGTTGTGGGCGGATGCTACGGCCTGGACCCGCGCGTCGTCAACGTGTCGGGTGGGTCGCAGGGACAGATCGACGCGCAGGGGACGTGCGGCCAGAGGTGATGGGAGCACGTCCCCGGGCCGCTGGCCGCAGTCGGTCGGGCCGGCAACCGATCGCGGTACGCGGCAACCGATCTGCGGCGCGCCTGTCGTTCAACCGAGCCGTGCACGTCAGGTGTTCATTCCGACCGCATGGGCCTGGTCATCGAGGGCGGTGGCTCGGGAGTCAGGCAGATATCCAGTCCATATCGCCCGCGATGCACGCCCCATGCTCGATCGGTGCCACATCGGCGCCATATCGCCGCGCGCCACGAAGGCGGCACGCCTGAGGTGCACCGTGCCTGCCCGAAGGGTCCGAAATGAATATGGCGTGTGCGGCGCCTGCCTCTTATGGCTCCGCCACCCCTGACCGCCCGGCGGATCCCAGTCGGTTCCAGCGTGGCGTCAACGCGCTCGACCACCTCGCTGATGGCTTGTCGGCCAGTGCTACCATGTCGCAACCTTCTCGGCGCCGGGCTGCAAACATGGCAACACGATCGCCGATAACGTATACAATCCGCCGAACAACGACTGCGGAAGCCGACTCTTGCGAGCTCGCTCGCATCACGCGCGGCCGGTCGATCAGCGTAGTGATCGCCCGTGTCCCGAGCGCAAGGAGTCGATGCCGATGGCCACCGCCATGCCGCCCCGTCCCGAGGACCGCACCACCACCGCCGAGGGCGGCTTCGAGCACGGATCGGCGGCGCCGCCGATCATCGGGCGCCGGGTCCACGCCGATCTCCCGACCGCAGCTCTCGTGGAGCACGCCATCCGTGCCGGCGAGGGTGAGATCGCCGCCGAAGGCCCGCTCGTCGTCCGGACTGGCAACCACACGGGGCGATCGCCTGAGGACAAGTTCATCGTCGACGAGCCGTCGAGCCGCGACAAGATCTGGTGGGGCAAGGTCAACCGCCCCATCAGCGAGGAGCACTACGACCGGCTGCGAGCCCGTCTCGTCGAGTACTGCGCGGACCGGGATCTGTTCAGCCAGGACATGCTGATCGGCGCCGATCCGGAGCATCAACGACGCCTCCGCGTGTACACGGAGACCGCGTGGGCCAGCGTTTTCGCACGCAACCTGTTCCGGCGCACGACCGCGGCGGAGCGGATCGGATTCGAGCCGAACTTCACGATCGTCTGCGTCCCGTCGTTCCTGGCGGATCCCGCAACCGAGGGGACCCGGACCACGACGGCGATCCTGCTGGACCTCGCGCGGATGGAGATCCTCATCGTCGGCACCGAGTACGCGGGTGAGATCAAGAAGTCCGCATTCACGGTCATGAACTACCTGATGCCGGACGAGGGTGTCATGCCGATGCACTCGTCGGTGAATGTGGGTGCGGCGGGGGACAGCGTCGTCTTCTTCGGCCTGAGTGGGACCGGCAAGACGACCCTGTCGGCCGACCCTGAGCGCAGCCTGATCGGCGATGACGAGCACGGCTGGGGCGATCGGGGCCTGTTCAACTTCGAGGGCGGCTGCTACGCCAAGACCATCCGCCTCTCCCCGATGTACGAGCCCGACATCTTCCAGACGACACGACGATTCGGGACCGTCCTCGAGAACGTGCCGATCGATCCCGACACGCGCGAGCTCGACCTCGATAGCGAGGCCTTCACGGAGAACACGCGTGGTGCGTATCCGCTCGGGTTCATCGGCAACGCCGATCCGACCGGGATGACCGTGCAGCCACGGACCGTCGTACTGCTCACGGCCGATGCGTTCGGGGTCCTGCCGCCGATCAGCCGGCTCACCCACGCCCAGGCGGCGTATCACTTCATCAGCGGCTACACGGCGAAGCTCGCCGGCACCGAGATCGGTGTGAAGGAGCCCAGGGCCACGTTCTCGGCCTGCTTCGGGGCGCCATTCATGCCCCGCCACCCCGGGGAGTACGCGTCGATGCTCATCGATCGACTGCGCGAGCACGACGTGACGGTGTGGCTGGTGAACACCGGCTGGACGGGCGGGCCGTACGGGACCGGGGAGCGGATGAACATCGCGCATACCCGATCGATGGTCCGCGCGGCCCTGTCCGGCGCGCTCGATGGCGGGGAGATGCGCCTGGATCCGACGTTCCGCGTCGAGGTCCCGCTGACCTGTCCGGACGTTCCGGCCACGTTCCTCGACCCGCGACCCACGTGGGCTGACAGCGCGGCCTACGACGCGGCCGCCAGGAAACTCGCGCGGATGTTCAACGACAACTTCGCCGAGTACGCGGATGGGGCGGGCGATGCCGTGGCCGGCGCGGGGCCCGTCGTCAGCGACTGAGGGACCGGGTCGGCGACGGCCAGCCTGCGCGGCGGCACCATGGCCCAAGGGCGCGAGTTCCTCAGTGACGCCAGGCGAACAGGCGCGTGGCGGCCACATCGCACCAGATGAGTCCGGGCTCGAGTGGCGGCTCCGCGCCCTGCGTGAGCGCGGCGACCCATCGCCGCGACGACCCTGGGAATCGACTGGCGAAGACCTCCGGGTAGCGCGCGATGAGCGCACGATTGCGAGCCGTCGCGCGGACGACCCAGACGAGACAGACCGTGGCGCCCGCGCCCCATCGGGCGATGGCGAGGTCCTCGAGCTCCTGCACCTTTGCGCGAGCTCGACCGCGCCGCCGCTCCGACATCGCCGATGGTGTTCCAGCACTCGACCTCGATCAGGCGGCGTGCCCGGTCCGAGGCTAGACCGACATCGGCGGATCGCCACGGTTCGGTTGGACGAGTCGCCAGTTCGAACGTGCCTGTGAAGCCCGCGGTGCGTCCGATCCGCAGTACCAGGTCCTGGATCGCGAGGTGACCCGCGTCGGCTGGTGACTCGGCCGGGTCGCGACCGCCGAAGTCGATTGTCAGCGGACGACCGAAGGCGACGGCGATCCGCTGCAGCGCATCGAGGTCCGGGTTGGTCACGCCTCGCTCGATCCGGCTCGCCACCATCCGCCCGATGCCCGCGCGGCGGGCGAGTTCGAGTCGCGTCCAGCCACGTCGCTCGCGCATCGCCTGGATCGATGCTCCGAGGCGGGCTCGGTGCTCCTGAAGGCGGCGCTTGACCAGGATATCGAGTTCGGCCCGTCTGACGCCCGACATGATCGCCCCATGTTCATTCCGGGCGCTTGCCAGGGACTTACCTGGCGCCGCACCGACGGGTGTCGCCCGCTTGGCTCCCTTGACGACCCGAACGCACACGCGGTGCTCTCAGTGGCTCCCACGCGCCGGCGAACCGGCACTTGTGGCGCGGAAGTGGCAGGAATGAACACCCGATGTGCGCCAGGATGTGCTCGCGCATGGCGAGGCGACCGTGCGGAGGCGAGGGAGAGGCCAAGCCGGCGCAAGGGCGCGATTCGGCGCTGGCCGAGCCCGAAGCCGGTGGGCGCACGCGCCGAGCCCGAAGCCGGTGGGCGCACTGGCCGAGCCCGAAGCCGGTGGGCGCACTGGCCGAGCCCGCGTGCGCGATCCGGCGGGGGACGCGGCACGCGCCGGGCGGCCACACACCCACGAACACCTAGAATATCCCTATACCCAGTTGACTTCCGGAAGGAGCCCTCCCCACTCATGGCACGCAACAAGGTCACTGTCATCGGCGCCGGCAATGTCGGCGCGACGACCGCACAGCGCATCGCGGAAGCGGGCCTCGCCGACGTGGTCCTCGTCGATATCGTGGAGGGCCTCCCGCAGGGCAAGGGCCTCGACCTGGCCGAAGCGGCGCCCGTGGTTGGGCATGACGCCCGGATCCTCGGCACGAACGACTACGCCGACACGGCTGGCTCCGACATCATCGTCGTCACGTCCGGCCTCGCCCGCCAGCCCGGCATGAGCCGCGACGACCTGCTGGCCAAGAACGCCGGTATCGTGAAGGCCGTCGTCAGTGCGGCGGCCTCGCAGTCGCCGGACGCGATCCTCATCATCGTGACCAACCCGCTCGATGCGATGTGCCACGTGGCGATGGCCGCCTCCGGCTTCCCGCGTGAGCGTGTGCTGGGTATGGCCGGCGTGCTCGACAGCGCCCGGTTCCGGACCTTCATCGCCGAGGAACTCGGCGTCAGCGTCCAAGACACGCATGCGTTCGTCCTTGGCGGTCACGGCGACACGATGGTGCCGCTGTCGCGCTACTCGACCGTGGCCGGCGTGCCGATCACCGAGCTCCTGCCGGCCGACCGAGTGAAAGCGCTCGAGGAGCGGACGGCCAACGGTGGTGCCGAGGTGGTCGCCCTGCTCAAGACCGGTTCGGCGTTCTACGCGCCCGCCGCGAGCACGTTCGAGATGGTCGAATCGATCCTCCTCGATCGCAAGCGTGTCCTGCCGTGCGCCGTGCTCCTGCAGGGCGAGATCAAGACCGACGAGCTGTTCGACGGCGTGCCGATCGTCCTTGGGGCGAGCGGCATGGAGCGCGTCATGGAGATCACCCTGACCGACGAGGAACAGGCGG
>JBKJHI010000158.1:0-17578 GCA_046599085.1 Candidatus Limnocylindrales bacterium | reverse complement strand
GCCGACAGCGCCGACTGGAAGCGCGTCGATGGGATCGGCACCCCGAGCTTCGACGCCCACCGACTCAACGTCTCCCGGCTGACCGCCGAGGTGTTGGTCACGATGCGGTACGGGACCTGCCGGCGCTCCAGGGTGGCCAGCGCCTCGGCTGCTCCGGCCACGGGCGCACCGGCGACGATGATCACCCCGTCGAGGTCGAGCAGGAGCGCCCGCGTCCCGGCGAGGGCCCGGTGGAGAGCGTCGTGGTCGTCCGGCGAGATGGAGGACATCCACCCGATGGTAGGCTCAGCGCGGCCGCGTCGCGCGGCGATCCATGCTGAGGTGCGATGAATGGGCCTGCTCGACGGCAAGACGGCACTGATCTTCGGGGTCGCGAACGACCATTCGATCGCCTGGGGCATCGCCAGGGCCCTGCACGACGAGGGCGCGGAAGTCGGCTTCTCGTCGATCGAGAGCCTGATCGAGAAACGTGTCCGCCCGCTGGCGACGTCGATCGGGAGCACCTTCGTGGAGCCGTGCGACGTCCAGTCGGACGACGACATCGCGCGGGTGTTCGCGCGCTGGGGCGAGACCCACGACTCACTCGATATCCTCGTCCATGCTCTGGCGTTCGCCAAGCGCGAAGACCTGTCGGGCGGCTTCACCGACACCTCACGTGACGGGTTCGCGCTGGCCATGGACGTGTCGGCCTACTCGCTCGTTGCGCTTGCGCGCGAGGCCAGGCCATACCTGCGGCGTGGCTCATCGGTCCTGACGCTGACCTACTACGGCGCGGAGAAGGTCGTCGCGAACTACAACGTGATGGGCGTGGCCAAGGCCGCGCTGGAGGCCTCCGTTCGCTATCTCGCCGCCGACCTCGGGCCGGACGGGGTGCGCGTCAACGCCATCTCGGCAGGGCCGGTCCGGACCCTCGCCTCGGCCGGGATCGCCGGGTTCAAGGCCATGTACGGCGCGTTCGATGAGATCGCGCCGCTGCGCGCCAACATCACCATCGAGGACGTCGGGCGCAGCGCCGTCTACCTGGCGTCGGACCTGTCGAGCGCCGTCACGGGCGAGGTCCTGTACGTCGACGGCGGCTTCAACGTCATGGGCGTCCCGAGCGGCGACTGACCCAGCGGACCGGTCTCAGCCAGCCGCGCGGCCACCGACCCGGCGTGGGCGCGGAGCTACCAGCCCAGGGTCCCTGGCTCGCCTTTGAACGGGCCGCGGATCCGACTGGTGATCCAGCCTCCATAGAAGCCTCCGGCCTGCGGCGTCGCGCGTTCGTCCCCTACCCACGCCTCGTCAACGCGCCCCGGGTAGAACGCGAGATACGACGCGATGTCGGCGAATGCGGGCGTCGGCCGTTCGTACGACCACGCGACGTCCTGGATCCGGCGACCGGCGACGGTGAGGGTGTGATACGTGGCCGCACCCTTCCACTCGCATACAGACCCTGCTCCCCCCGGCGAGAGCAGGTCCATGCGGACGTCATCGGGCGGCACGTAGTAGATGGGCGGGTGGCTGGTCTCCAGTACGCGAAAGGCACGACGGGAGTCGGCGATGGTGACGCCATCCACCAAGACGCGGATGTGTTCTGGCTCGGCCTCCAGACGTGGCGGACGCGGGTAATCCCAAACGGATTCGGTGGCGGGCTCGCGGGTGGTCATGCCCAGAGGTTCGGCGGGGCCGCGCCGACGGATGGTCAGCCCCCGGTCGCCAACTGGTCGGCGACGGTCTGCAGGTCCGTGATCGGGACCTCCCCGGTGACCCGGCCGGTCACCGTCCCGTCCGCCTCGACATACACGAAGTACGGGAACGCCGACAGGCCGAACGCGGTCGCGATGGACCCGGTCGGATCGACGATGACGGGCGGCGTCCAGCCCTCGCGCGCCAGCCAGACGTCCGGCGGATAGTTCGGTGCGGCTGGATCCGTCGCCGTGGAGATGCTCACGAGGTCCACGCCGTCGGGCAACCCGCCGGCATCCAGCCACGCCTGCACCACGGGCACCTCGGCCTGGCAGTGCGAGCACCAGTGGGCGAGGAACACGAGGATCGTCGGTCGGCCCGTCCCATCGACGGTCACCCGCGACCCATCGAACGATGCACCGACGATGGTCGGAGCCAGCTCGCCGACGGCCGGATCTGCCGTCGCGGCATCGAACCGCACGAGGCTCTGGCCGGTGATGATCGGTGCGTCGCCGATGACGCCGCCCGACGCAGAAGCCGCTGGCGACGGCGAGGCGGAGCCGGTGGGCGCATTCCCGCCGAGCACGATGGCGAAGCCGGCCACGATGACGACGACGGCCACGGCAAGGACCGGGATCATCCAGCCGGGTCGGCTGGCTGCGCGCTCACGGTGGCGTGCGGCGTCGCGGCGGGACTGGCGAGAGCTCTGGGTCATGGGTCACTCCGAAGGGTTGGGTTGCGGATCCGGATGGCGAGGACGACGAGGATCAGGGCGAATGCGGTCAGGGCCAGCGCCGGCAGGCTGATGAACCCGAAGACGCGGAACCAGACGAACGTGCACGGCGTGGTCGCACTGCATGCGCCGGTGTCCAGCGCCGGGATCCACTCCAGGGCCACGTGGTAGAGGGCGATCAAGCCGCCGATCACGGCAATGGCCCCGGCGTAGACGGCCGCCGCGCCCTCCCGGCGAGCCGCACCGATCGCCAGGATGGCCACGAGGGGATACATCGCGATGCGTTGGTACCAGCACAGCCGGCACGGCTCGTAGCCCGCGACCTCCGAGAAGTAGAGGCTTCCGGCCGTGGCCAGCAGTGCCACGAACCAGGCCAGTGCCAACGCGTTCGGGGCGATCGCGTCGGTCAGGGTGTCCCAGGCATCACGACCGCGGTCCGAGACGAACGCCATCAGCCGCACGACGACCAAACCGCCGATGACGACCCAGGCAATCACGGCCAGGAGACCAAAGAAGAGCTGGACCGTCTCGACCGACATGCCTGCGTTCAACCTCCGCGCCCGACCACGCCGGACATCCACGGCCGGGGATCCCGGTCGCGACCCTCATTGAATGGCAATCTCGAGGCTCGACGGAGTGCCGAGCGACCTGAAGGCCACGGGCCGGATGGCTCGCACGCGAGCCGGATCACGCGACGTCGCCGTCGTCCTCGCCTTCGTCATCATCATCATCATCGTCATCGTCGACGTGTCGGAGCCGGTCCATCTCGGCGAGATCCACGTAGATCCGACCGTCGAGGTGGTCCAGCTCGTGCTGGAGCGCTCGCGCGAGGAACCCGCTGCCGCTGACCCGGATCGGCCGACCTCGCCGGTCCATGGCCGTCACCACGGCCTTGAGCGCGCGCGTCGTCGGGGCGTAGTAGCCATCGACCGAGAGGCAGCCCTCGAGATCCGTCTGCTGTCCGCTCGTGCGGACCATGACCGGGTTGATGAGCTCGAGATGCCGACCCTCGATCTCGATGACGCAGCAGCGCTCGGACCGGCCGATCTGGTTCGCCGCCAGCCCGACGCCAGGCGCGTCGCGCATCGTGTCGGTCATGTCATCAAGAAGGTGGCCCAGCGTCCGGTCGAACCGGCGGACGTAGATGGTCGGGACCCGCAGGACGGCGTCACCGAGCTGCACGATGGGCTTGACGGCCACAGCGCGCTCTCAGTCCGCCACGCCGGCGCGACAGGCCGCGCATCGGCCCATCAACGTCAGGTGCGACACGTCGATGGCGAATCCACGGCGTGCGTCGAACGCGGCCAGCGCCGCCTGGACCGCCGGATCCTCCGCAGCAAGTTCCCACGAGCCGCCACAGCGTCGGCAGTACAGGTGACCATGCTCGTCGACCGGGAGCACGTGGAATTCCTCGCGTCCATCGGCCCCGTGGCTGTGCGACAGGACGCCGAGCTCCTCAAGGACGTCGAGCGTCCGGTACACGGTCGATGGGATCGTCGTCGAGTCGAGGCCCCGGCAGCGCTCGACGAGCTCGGCGCCCGTCACGTGCCCGTCCGTCTGCGACAGGACCTCGACGAGGATGCGGCGCTGCGGTGTCCAGCGCAGGCCCTTCGCCCGCAGGCGATCCGGGATCCCGGCCCAGGGATCGCCGGCAACGGGTTCGAAGGTGGATGGAGATCCAGGGACGGACATCGTGCGAAGTATAGGTGGCCGGGTCGCGACAGGTCGCAGATGCAACACGTTGCGATTAGCCGCATCTCGTCTTATCCTGTGAAGCCATCCCAACCGACCGGTACCACCATGATCGACAGCATCCTCCAGATCGCCGCCAACCCCGCCGGGATCGGTGTCCTGCTGACCGGGCTCGCCCTCGGGATCCGCCACGGCATCGACTGGGATCACATCGCGGCCATCACGGACATCACCAGCACGACGGCCGCGGCGGACGTCGCCGAATCGGCGCACGAGCGTCAGCACGAACACGAGCACGTCACGGGTCATCACCACGGCCACGGCGGCGCCATCGAGCTCCGAGCGCACGACTCCAGCCCTGGAGCGGCCACGCTGGCCCCACCGGGAGCCTCCACGTCGTCGGCTCGCACGGTCACCGGCTGGGGCGGTCGCATCGACGCGATCCGACTGGGAACGCTCTACGCGCTGGGTCACGGTCTCGTGGTCATCGTCCTGGGGATCGCCGCCCTGAGCTTTGGCGCCATCCTCCCCGACTGGCTGGATCCCATCATGAGTCGCGTTGTCGGCATCACCCTGGTCCTGCTCGGCGCGTGGGTGCTCTACTCGGTCTACCGTTATGCGGTCGGCGGTGGCACGTTCCGACTGCGCAGCCGGTGGATGCTCGCATTCGATGGCGTTCGATACGGGTGGCGAAGCCTGCAGGCGAAGCTCCATGGCCATGAGCACGTGGAACCGCTGGAGATGAGCTCGTACGGGAAGCGCACCGCGTTCGGCGTCGGCATGATCCACGGCGTCGGCGCCGAGACCGGGACGCAGGTGCTCCTGATCGCGGCCGTCGGCGGCGCCGCGAGCACCGGGCTCGGGATCCCGATGCTGTTCGCGTTCGTATTCGGCCTGCTCATCTCCAACTTCGCCATCGTCCTGTTCAGCACGATCGGCTTCGTGGCCAGCCAGACGCGCGAGCGGATCTACGTGGCGGTCGGTGCCGTCGCCGGGGTGTTCAGCCTGGTCCTGGGGCTCATCTTCGTGTTCGGGCTCGACGCGCTCGTGCCGGACATGGAATCGCTCCTCCCCTTCTGAGCCATCGCCCGCTCCTGTAGCCTCCGTCTGTGACGATCGTCCTGGGGCTGCGGCGGAACGTCGGGCAGTTCGCCCTGCTCGTGGCGGTCAACGCGCTCGTCGGCGCGATGGTCGGCCAGGAGCGGACCGTGCTGCCGCTGCTTGCCGAGCGGGATTTCGGGCTGACGAGTGCCACGGCAGCGCTGACGTTCCTCGTCGCCTTCGGCGTCAGCAAGGCGTTCGCCAACCTCGCCGCCGGCGCCCTCGCGGATCGGTACGGGCGACGGCCCGTCCTCATCGCCGGATGGATCGTCGGCATCCCCGTGCCGATCCTCATCATCATCGCCCCGGACTGGTCATGGATCGTCGCCGCCAACCTTCTGCTGGGCGTCAACCAGGGCCTCACCTGGTCAACGACCGTGATCATGAAGATCGACCTCGTCGGGCCGGCTCGACGCGGCCTGGCACTCGGCCTGAACGAGGCGTCCGGCTACCTCGCCGTCGCCGGCGCGGCCCTCCTGACGGGCGTCATCGCCGCCGAAGCTGGCCTGCGACCAGCCCCCTTCCTGTTCGGTCTCGCGGTCGCCGGCCTTGGTCTGGGACTGTCGGCGTCGCTCGTGCGTGAGACTCGGGCGCACGTGGCCGTCGAACAGGCGGCGATGGAACGCGAGCCGTCGAGCGGAGCTGTGGCCCTGTCCCTGCCATGGCTTGCCATCGTGCGGCGGACGTCGTGGTCCGATCGGCGACTGCTGGCGGCCTCCCAGGCCGGCCTCGTGAACAACCTCAACGACGGGCTGGCGTGGGGCCTGTTGCCCATCCATTTCGCGGCGCGTGGCCTCGCCCTCGGGGAGATCGCGCTGCTGACCGCCATCTACCCCGCGACGTGGGGCCTCCTCCAGATCGGCACCGGGGCGCTGTCCGATCGGCTTGGGCGGACGCCACTGATCGTCATGGGCATGCTCGTGCAGGGCATCGCACTCGCGGTGATCGCCGTTGGCGATGGGCTGTCAACGTGGGCCGCCGGCGCCGCACTGCTCGGGTTGGGCACGGCGCTCGTCTATCCGACGCTCATCGCGCGCGTCTCGGATCTCGCGGCACCGGCGTGGCGAGCGTCGGCCATCGGAGTCTACCGGCTGTGGCGCGACCTTGGGTTCGCGGCCGGGGCCGTCGTGGCCGGACTGATCGCCGACGCGGCCGGGATCCCGGTGGCCGTTGGCGTCGTCGCCGGGCTGACGGCCGGCTCCGGGCTGTTGTTCGCGGTGCTCAGCCGTCGGTGACGGTCAGCGTGCCGGTCATCCCCAGCTGGTCGTGGCCCGCGAGCATGCACGCGAAGGTGTAGTCGCCTGCCTCCAGGGTGACGACGAGCGTCCGGTCGAGCCCCGGGACAAGGCCCTCGACCTCGTCGACGACCTGGTCGCCCTTGAAGATCTCGAACTCGTGCTCCTCGTTCCCGGCATTCGTCACGTGGAAGGCGACCACGCCGGCCGGCACATCCAGCGTGGACGGCGTGAACGCGTATTCGTCGGCTGTGACCTCGATCGTCGTGGCCGCGGACGGCACCGGCGCATCCGAGGTCGAGGTAGAGCCGCAACCCGCAACGACGAGGACCGCGACGACGACCAGGGTCGCGACCGCGGCACCCGATGCCACCGGCTTGGTCCGACGCGGGCGGCCGAGGAACAGGACGAGCACGGGCACGAGGTAGGCCAGGTATCCGAAGAGCTCGAGGACGGTCGGGGCGGCGCGATACCCGAACAGGCCGGCGAGCAGGGAGCCGATCGGGCTCGACACGGGCAGGGACCCGGACAGGTCGAACGCTGTCGGCGTGGTGGGCAGCAGCCCGGTCTCGGTGAACTCCGCGATGCCATAGGCCACGAGGCCTGCCGACACGAAGATCAACACGATCCCGGTGCCCGTGAAGAAGCGACGCAGATCGACACGCACACCGAGCGCGAAGATCGCCCAGCCGATCGATACCGCGACAAGGAGCCCTGCGATCGAGGCGACGAGCAGGGACACGATCGCGCCGCTGGAGGCACCGATCGCGAACAGGAAGAGGACCGTCTCGAGACCTTCCCGGATGACCGCCACGAACGCGAGCCCGACGAGCGCCGTCGTGGAGCCGGCGGTCAGTGCCGCATCCACGCCATGCTCCAGCTCTCCCTTGATGGCGCGACCCTGGCGCCGCATCCAGAAGAGCATCCAGGTCAGCACCGCCACCGCGATGATGGACGCGATGCCCTCCACCGTTGCGCGGATCGCGAGCGGCAGCTGCCCGACCGTGAGGACGACGATCAACCCGGCGGCCACGGACAGCCCGATCGCTGCGCCGACGCCGACCGCGATCCGTGGCAACGCGTCGCGCCGACCGATGCGCACGAGGTACGCGGCGATGATGCCGACGATGAGCGCGGCCTCGAGGCCTTCGCGCAGCATGAGGAAGAAGGCCGCGGTCATGGTGGGGCGTACTCCGGGTAGTCGATGTTGGACGGCAGGGTGGGCTGCGTTCTTTGTGCAAGCGCGCTTGCTGACCGGATGCTAGTACACGCGCTCCGAACCCGTCAACACCCTCACGAACGGAGTCGTCAGTCGCCGGCGCGCACCTGGAACCGACGCAGGGCCCGAGCGGTCGCGAGGAACCCGACCGCCGTGACGACGACGAGGATCACGGCGCCGACCGACGCCTCGATCGGTGCCCGCCCCCCGGCGTCGCCGGTCAAACCGGCCGCCACCCCGAGCGTGGCCTGTCGCACCGACAGGAACCGCGTACCTTCCAGGATCCCGGCCAGCGCGCCCTCCCAGAGCAGGATGTAGCCAAGGCCGACGAGCAGCGCTCGGGACGTGATCGCGCCGAGCGCCGCGAACCCTGCGACGTAGGCGATGGCACCGGCGGTCGTCGCGACGGCGTAGCCGACCGTGATCCCGATCGTCGGGCCATCCAGTCCGGCCACCAGCGGACCGGTCAACAGGACCGGCGGGATCACGAGCAGGATCGTGAGCAGGCTTGCGACCACGATCTTCACGAGCGCGGTCAGCCAGCGCGGGATGGGCTTGGTCAGCAGGAAGACCGCGGTGCCGTCCTCGATCTCCGAACCGATCGCGGCAGTGCCGATGACCAGGGCCACGAGCGGCAGGACGGTGCGGATCACCAGCGCATCGACGATCTCGGGCACGTCGGCGCGACCGCCCGCAAGGCGCAGGGCGATCGCGATGATCGCCGGAAGGGCTGCGAGCAGGACCATCAGGAGGAGCCGGCGTCGACCGGCCAGGGCGCGCAGCGTCAGTTCCGTGAGCGCCATGACCTGGCTCATCGACGAACCAGGTAGCTGAAGACGCTCTCGAGGGAGTCGTCCGTCGGCTTGACCTCGAACAGGCGCACTCCGACGCGCCGCGCGGTCGGTGCGATGATCACGCTGAACGCACCGAACTCGGAGGTCCTGACCGCCAGCAGGCCGTCCACCAGTTCGGCACCGAAGACGGCCGGCTCAGCCAGCAGCGCGGCCGCGAGCGCCCGGTCGTCCGAGGACCGGACGGTGAAGCGGTGCGGACGATCGGTCATCAGGCGCCGGATGGAACGGAAATCACCGGCTGCCGCCAGCCGCCCGGCGTAGACCACGAGGACCGCCTCCGCCAGGCGTTCGACCTCCTCGAGGATGTGCGATGAGAACAGGATGGCCCTGCCCTCGGAGGCCAGGCTGCGCAGGAGCTCCATCATGTGCAGGCGCTGCCGAGGATCCATGCCATTGAACGGCTCGTCGAGCAGCAGGATGCTCGGGTCGTGGACGAGCGCCGCTGCCAGCTTGGCGCGCTGGCGCATCCCCTTGGAGTACGTCCGGATCAGCCGGTGGGCGGCGTCGCCGAGGTCCATCGTGGCGATCGCTCGCTCGGCGGCCGCGCCCGCATCCGGGACCCCCTGGAGTTCGGCGTTCAGGCGAACGAACGCCATCCCCGTGAGGTAGCCCGGCACGGCTTCCCGTTCCGGCACGAGACCGATGTCGCGGTACACCGACGCATCCCCGAAAGCGGGCCGCCCGTGGATCCGCACCGTGCCCGCGGATGGTGCGAGCAAGCCGGCCAGCAGATGCAACAACGTCGACTTGCCGGCACCGTTCGGGCCGAGCAGGCCGGTCACCCCGGGACCCAGCGCGAACGAGATGTCGTTCACCGCCACGACGTTGCCGTACCAGCGCGACACGTGGTCGACCGAGATGGGCGGTGCGGCTGTGGTCGGCGGTTCGGCCGCTGCAGACGGTGTGGCGGGCGTTGGCGGCGCCGTGGACGTCGCGGGCGTGGCGGGCGTGGCGTGCGTGGCGGCCGGGCCGGTCATGTCTGCACCGTCTCGTAGCGGCGCAGGACGAGGGCGCCCGCACCGACGATGCCGACGATCGTCGCCCCGACGAAGGCAAGGCCCGGCAGGTCCGCGGCCGCCACCGCCGGACTGTCGGGGAATGTCCCGTAGATCGATGCGTTGAGGCCGTCGATCACGTCGCCTGGGCTCCCCAGGACGAGGACCCGGGCCAGGTCGCCAGCGGCCAGCTCCGACGTGAGCGCCACGACGACGGACGGCACGATGAAGATGGCGATGATCATGGCCGTGGCATAGGCGCGGCGTGGGGTCCACGCGGCGATGACGGCCGCGACGCCGGACAGCAGCGCCGCCGATGCAACGCTGACGACGAGATACTTCGGGATCGCCGAGGCATCGTCGGCGAGGCCCGCGATCGGGTCGGCCGAGCCCAGCCCCGCGCCGATGGTCAGGACGATCTGGGGCAGCAGGATGATGAGCAGGACCGCCAGGAACAGCCCGCCGGTCCGAGCCAGCGCGTAGTCCGCGCGAGTCAGCACGCGGGAGAAGTACAGCGGCAGGACCCCGTAGCGCTGGTCGCGACCGAACAGCTCCGGCGCCTGGGCTGCGCAGAACAGCATCACCAGGGCCGACGTGAGGCCCTGATACGTATCGTGGCGGATCGGTGACGCGTCGTCGACGAGACCGCTTGGTGCGCCTGCCTGTGCTGCCAGCGCCGCGATGCCGACAGCCAGGATCGCGGGCAACAGGGCCAATCCCAGGAAGAGGAATGGGGCGATCTTGGCGCGCCCACCACGACCGATGCCGTAGGCCTCGGCCAGTGAACGTCGCAACAGGCCGCGCGCTACCGCGGCACGCCCCAGCCGCGGGCCGTCGTATCCCTGGTACCCGAGGTCGTAGATGTTGCCCGAGGCGCCGGTCATCGAAACAGCTCCTCCAGGCCGCGGCGGCGCTGCTCCATGCGAACCAGCGGGATGGCGAGCTGCGCGAGCGTGTCGCGCACGATGTCGTAGGGCCGTTCGTCGTCGAGCTGGATGAGCACGACGCGACCGTCGACGGTCGCGGTCAGGCCGAGCGCCACAAGGGTGGCGGCGAGCGCCGCCTGGCGGTCCTCCACCTCCACCGCGAGGACGCCCGTCCGCTCCGTGAACGATCCGAGCGGGGCTGCGCGCACGAGCTTGCCGGCGTCGATCGCGACGAGGTAGTCGCACACCCGCTCGATCTCGCCGAGGAGGTGGCTGGCGACGAGGACGGCGATCCCGAACTCGGTGCCGGTGCGCCGCACGAGGGCCAGCATCTCGTCCCGTCCCGCCGGATCCAGGCCGTTCGTCGGCTCATCGAGCAGGAGCAGGCGCGGGTCGTGGACCAGGGCCTGGGCCAGCTTGACCCGCTGCTTCATACCGGTCGAGTAGCCGCCGATCGGCCGGTACCGCTCTTCGTGCAGCCCGACATGCCGCAGGACCTCGGCCGCCCGTTCGCGCGCGGCGGCCGACGGCAGGCCCGACAGGCGGCCCATCTGGGCGACGAGGTCCGTCGCGGTCACGTCGGGCGGCAGGCAGTCCGATTCCGGCATGTAGCCGACGGATCGGCGCAGGGTCGTGCCATCGGTCCGTGCGTCGTGGCCCAGCACCATGACGGTGCCGGACGTCGGGGCGAGCAACCCGAGCAGGATCCGCAGGAGCGTGCTCTTGCCCGCCCCGTTGGCGCCAACCAGGCCGATGATCCCGGGCTCGAGCTCGAGCGTCAGCCCGTCGAGCGCGACGACACCGGCCGGATAGTGCTTGGTCAGGCCCTGCGTGGAGATGAGTGACATGTGCGCGAAGGGTAGCCGACCGGCCTCCCAGCACGGTCGGGCGTGGCCGTCAGGCAGCGACCACCTGGTTGCGCCCGCCGCGCTTCGCCATCTGGAGCCCGACATCGGCGAGCTCAAGGAGCGATTCGAAGTCGGCCACACCAGGGCCCAGCGCGGCGCAGCCGGCGGACACCGTCGCTTGGAGGTCGGTCTCGTCCACACCGGAGAACACGGCGGTCTCGAGCTCCCGGCGGATGTCGTCGGCGATGCGCGATGCCTCATGGATCGTCGCGCCGTCGAGGACCGCCACGAACTCTTCCCCGCCATAGCGCGCGACCAGGTCGCTGGAGCGCATGCGCGCGGCGAGGATCCGTGCGAATGCCTGAAGGACAGCGTCCCCCGTCGTATGCCCGTGGCGCTTGTTGAACAGCCCGAATTCGTCAAGGTCGAACAGGATGGTCGCCACGGGGCGCCGGGAGTCCGGTTCCATGCGTTCGCGTGCCGCGAACAGGCGGGCCAGACCGATCCCGAGCTGCCGGCGGTTCCACAGCCCCGTCAACGGGTCGCGGATGGCCGCCTCGGCCAGTTGATCATGGAGCGCGGCGTTGACCAGCGTGGTGGCAACCTGCGTCGCGATGATCTCCATCGTCTCGATCTCGAGCGGCGTGAACGGCCGATCGAGATCGAACCGCGCGATGCTGATGGCTCCGATGATCCGATCGTCCTGGACCAGCGGCAGCCCCGCCGCGACGAGCCGATCGGGGACCTGCGAGCCCTGGACCGTTGTCGGGAAACGCTCGCGCCCAAGGACGGCTTCGGCGACGATGCGGCGCTGCACGATCGCCCTGCCCGTCACGCCCTCCCCCGGCATGATGCGCGCACCGAGGTAGCGGGGATCGCCGCCATGCGTGGCCACGATCCGGTCCTCGCCACTGACGGGGTCGCAGATGACAAGCGACACCGTCGATGCGTCGAGGACGTCGGCGACCGACCCGACGACCGTGCGCTGCACGGCCTGGCTCCCCATGCCCGCCTCGATCGCGGCGCCAAAGCGGATGAGTCGGCCGAACATCACGGCACGCTGCTCGAGCGCCGCGCGCTCGCGGGCCAGGGCGAGGGCCGACGCGATGCGGTCGGCGATCAGGACCAGGGTGTCGCGATCGGAGGCATCGAGCTGCCGGGCCTCATCGCTTTCGACGTTGAGGATGCCGATGATCACGTCGCCCGACCACAGCGGCACGCTGACCTCGCTCTGGACGGCTGGATCAGCGGCGGCGTAGTCCGGATCGCTCAAGACGTCCTGGACGAGGATCGGCTGCCCGGTCCGCATCACGCGACCGACGACACCCATCGAGCCATCGAAGGATTCGATGATGTTCGCATAGCCGCGCTGGGCACCCAGGCGCAGCAGCGGCCCGTCAACGGTATAGATCGACACGAACCGGTAGTCGAAACGATCGACGACGACGTCCATCACGCGCTCCAGCGCATCGATCGTGGGCCCGCTTCTGGCCAGCAGGCGTCCGACTTCCTCGACGGCGGCCATCTGGTGTGCCTGGCGTCGAGTCTGGCGGGTCGCAGATCGGGCCCGCAGGACGGCGCGTTCGAGCCGGCTGACGGTCCGCCGCGTCCCGATCGCCAGCACGATCATGGTGGCGACCATGGCCATCCCGCGCTGGAGGGCGGCCTCCGTCGGGTCGATGCCCGAGGCCTCCGTGATACCAGGTGGCAGGGCGGAGCGGAGGACCCAGCCAAGACCGACCGTCGCAGCGAGGGCGGCACCACCGACGACCACGGCCTGGCGCGACCCAAGGACCGCGGCGAAGGCGACGATCGGCAGGTAGAGCATCGTGAGGGGTACCGCGCCCGCGGCAGTCGCACCGATGCTCATCGCGAACACGGCGGCAACGGCGGTGAGCAATCGCGCGGTGTCCAGCCCGACCCGTCGCCGGCGCCCGGCCAGACGATGGCCGACGGTCTGGATGGCGACGTTGGCGACCAACGCCGGCGCCAGGACGACGAGGTCGACCGACCCGCTCACCAGCTCGATGCTGACGGCCGCGACCGTGATCGCGAGCGCCAGCTGGAGGTGAGCGTCCATGAGCCACGGACGAAATCGGTCATGCAGGCGCGCACGGTCGGACGACATGCGAGCACCGTACCCATCAGGACGTCCGCGTGGCACCCGACCATCGGTCCCGTTCCGACCTGACGATTGGCGTCGAGGGCGGGTTCAGCGCCAGTCGATCGAGGCGGCCACGCCATCGGCCGTGGCCAGGATCTCGGCAAGCGTCGCGCGCCCCGACGGCTCGATGACGAGCAGGACGGCACCGCCGTGCACGTCGATGGCGACGACCCGAGTCGTCGCGTCCGGCTCCAGGTAGTACGTGGCGCTGTCGGTCGCGAACAGCTCGATCCGGTCGCCAGCCGTCGGCGTCAGGTCGACGGACAAGCCGCGTCGGCCCCCGATCCGAACGTCTACTGCCGCGCTGGCGCCCACGCCGTCCGTCGCGATGAACGCCTCCACGAGATCGCGCGCCCGGTCCCGCGGGCTCTCGCGCCGTCCGTCCGGAAACACGGTCGTGATGCGCGCCGCGAGGGTGAGCACGCCCTCGGCCCGCTCGATGGCGATGAGGTCGGAGCGATGCGCGGCCGTCGACCAGTCGTCACCCAGGGTGAACCGGACGGCGGGCTCGAACAGCGACGGACCGTAGCGGCCCGCGGCGAGCCCACACGGGATGTCAAGGAACGGTTCGCACAGATCGGCGACCTCTCCCTCCGGGACGGGCGTGAGATCCGGCGTCGGGTCTACGGTGGGCGTCGGGTCCGGGGTCGGCGATGACGTCGGCGCTGGGGTCGCGGTCGGGTCTGGCGTCGGGACGGCGCTTGGGCGGTCGGTGACCGTGGCGATCCCGCCGTCGCCCGGCGACGACAGACCACCGATGACCGCCGCAAGGCCGAGGCCCCCGGCGACGAGCGCGATCCCGAGCCACACCCCCACCCAGCGGGGCGGACCGACCCGCGGGCGCCGGTCCCCCCCGAACACGACCCGACTCGGCGCCTGCTGCGAGGACCCAGCCGCAGGCTCGGCGTGGCGCGGCTCGACGACGCCCGCCGGCGCCGGGATGGACATCACCAGGGTCGGAGTCGAGACGTCGCCCGCAGCCACGATCGATTCGAGCGCGGTGGCCATCGCCGCCCCGCTCGGATACCGGTCTCCGGCGTCCGGGGCGAGCGCCCGGCGAACGATGGCATCCAGCTCGGCCGGCACCTCCGGCCGTCTGTCCCGCGACGACGGTGCCACCGTGCCGATGCGTGCCAGGGCGATGGCGTCGGAGGAGTCGCCGCCCCAGACACGCTCACCTGTCAGCGCCTCGAACAGGACGAGACCCAGGCTGTAGACGTCCGATGCTGGCGTCGTCGTCGCCCCGCGGGCCTGCTCGGGGCTGAAGTAATGCACGGAGCCGAGCGTCATCCCTGGGAGCGTCGCCTCGGCATCCATCGCCAGCCGCGCGATGCCGAAGTCGGTGACGAGGGCGCGACCGTCGGCGGCGAGCAGGATGTTGCCGGGCTTGATATCCCGGTGCACGATGCCGCGGATATGCGCAACGCCCATCGCCCTGGCGACATCCAGCCCGATCCGGGCCACTTGAGCGGGTGCCAGTCGGCCGCCGCGCTTGAGTCGCGCCGCCAGGTCCTCCCCTTCCACCAGGTCCATCACCAGGAACGGCTGGTCGCCGTCCGTGCCCGTGTCCAGGCAGGCGACGATGTTCGGGTGTCGCAGCACGGTCGCCGCCAGCGCTTCGCGACGGAAGCGTTGGGCGAGGTCCGGGTCGCGGCTCACCTCCGGTCGCAGCAACTTGACAGCGACCGACCGCTCGAGGCGCATGTCCACAGCGCGATGGACGGTCGCCATCCCGCCTTGCCCGATGACGGGTCCAAGACGATATCGAGCGGCGATGATGCGCTCGGAAGGCTCGGTCATGGGGCCGGAGGATAGTCGCTCCCCTCTCCCGACGCCGGCCGGCCGCCATCCGGCGTGCCCGGGCGCGCGAAGGGACGAGCGGCTACCACATCAGCCATGAGGCACTGTCCATGTCAGATGACCGCACCCGCCAGGTCGTGACCGTCCTCGTCTTCATCGTCACGGTCGCGGTCAATGGCGCCGCCAACGCGCTGCCCATCAACGGCCTGACGACGGGCGAGATCAGTGATCGATTCCAGGTCTTCGTCATCCCGGCCGGCTACGTCTTTGCGATCTGGGGCGTGATCTACGTCGGGCTCGCCGCGTTCACGATCTATCAGGCGATGCGCGGCACCGATCCGGTCGTTCGCCGCGTCGGTTGGCTGCCGGCGCTGTCCGGGGTGCTCAACACGACCTGGCTGCTGCTCTTCCAGTTCGAGGCCTTCGTCCTGACGGTCCCGGTGATGCTGGCGCTCCTCCTGACCCTGATCGCGATCCATCGACGAGTGTGGATGGTGCGCGACCGGGTGACGACGACGAGCCGCTGGACGATCAGCGTGCCGTTCTCCATCTATCTCGGCTGGATCAGCGTGGCGACCATCGCCAACGTCGCGCAGACGCTGTCATGGCTCGGTGTCGGTGGGTTCGGAGTCCCACTCGAGACGACGATCGCCAGTGGCGTGCTCCTGCTCGGGCCGGCGCTCGCCATCGTCTTCGCGCGGCGCTACGGCGACCTCGCCTTTGGTGCGGTGATCGTGTGGGCGTACCTCGGGATCGTCGTCAAGGAGCTGTCCACGCCGCTCGTTCCGCTCATCGCCGGCATCGGGGCGGCAGTCGTCGTCGTTGTCGTGCTGGCCACAGCCGCTGAGCGCCTGCGGGGCACGCGGGCACCGCGTCCTGCCGTCTGACGCGACAGCCGAGGGCTGGGGCGACAGGGACCGCAGTCTGATCTTCTACGCCACGCGAGTGGACGGTTCGCCGACGAGCGTGAGCATCAAGACGGGCGGCTGACGGTCAGCCCCGATCGTTCGATCGAGCGAGACGCTCGCCCGGCAGCGCGACCGGACGGCCGCCGGAACCCGACTGGGCCGGACGCGGGCCGCCATGGCTCGGTCGCGGGCCGTCGTCTCGACGGGGGCCGCTGAACGGTCGCGGCCCGCCGGCCTGCGGTCGAGGGCCTCCACCCTGGGGACGCGAGCCGGGTCGCGCATCCGGCCGCCCGCCGGGGCGTGACGACGGAGGTGCCACCGGGCGCTGTCCGAGGCTCTGCCCGGGGCGAAGGGCCGCGGGACGCTGGCCGGGACGGCCCTGTGCGGGACGGCCCTGCGCGGGTCGGCCCTGTGCGGGTCGGCCCTGGTCGGGACGGCCCTGGTCGAATCCGCCAGCCGCGGGTCGCTGGATGGGTCGCTCGGCCGGTCGGTCGATCTGGCGATGGACCGGGCGGGCCTCGCCGTAGCCGGGAGCGCCACGGAACGGCGAGCCGCCGCGGGCCGGGGCCGGACCTCGACCGCCGCCGCGGCCACCCTGGGGACGGGACGTCCCGAGACCACCACGGAGGATCGGCTCCGGGCGGATCGAGCGGTCTGGCTCGAAGCCTGCGATGACCTCCTGCGGGATCGGTGCCCCGAGGATCTGCTCGATCTCGCGCAGGAGCTTGTGCTCATCGACGCAGATGAGCGACACGGCGTGGCCCGGCGAACCGGCACGCCCGGTCCGCCCGATGCGATGGACATAGTCTGAGGGGACCATCGGCAGCTCGAAGTTCACGACGTGCGGGAGCTGATCGATGTCCAGACCGCGAGCGGCGATCTCGGTCGCGACCAGGATCGGGGTGCGGCCGGCCTTGAAGTCGGCCAGGGCGCGAACACGCTGTCCCTGGCTGCGGTTGCCGTGGATCGCCGCGGCGCCGATGCCATCGCGCTCCAGCTGCTGGGCCAGGCGGTTGGCCCCGTGCTTGGTGCGTGTGAAGACGAGTGCCTGGTCGACGACGCCGGTGCGGATCAGATGTGACAGCAGTTCGCGCTTTCGCTCCCGATCGACCGGATGGACGACCTGGGTCACCAGCGGCGCGGCGGAGTTGCGCGGCGTGACCTGGACCGTGGCCGGATCATGCAGGAAGCCACTGGCGAGCGACCTGATCTCGTCGGAGAACGTCGCGCTGAAGAGCAGGTTCTGGCGGCGTGCCGGGAGCAGCGCGAGGACCTTGCGGATGTCGCGGATGAAGCCCATGTCGAGCATCCGGTCGGCTTCGTCGAGGACGAGGATCTCGAGCTTCGACAGGACGATATGGCGTTGGGCGATGTGGTCGAGGAGCCGGCCCGGGGTGGCGACGACGATCCCGGGTCCGGCGCGCAGGGCGCGGAT
>JBKJHI010000136.1:0-3631 GCA_046599085.1 Candidatus Limnocylindrales bacterium | reverse complement strand
AATCGTCGCCCGGATCGTCGAGCGCCACGGCGGGCGGATCTGGGCCGAGAGCGCCCCCGGTGCGGGGGCGACATTCAAGTTCACGTTGGGAGGGACGAAATGACCGAGAAGTCGATGGACCTGTTGCTCGTGGAGGACAACCCCCGGGACGTCGAGATGACCCTGCTGGCGTTCGAAGACATGAAGTTCGCGAATCCCATCCACGTCGTGCGCGACGGCGAGGAGGCACTGGAGTTCCTGTTCGCCACCGGCCGCTACGCCGACCGCGACGCGAAGGACCTTCCGCGGGTGGTGTTGCTGGACCTCAAGCTGCCAAGGATCGACGGCATCGAGGTGCTTCGGCGGGTCCGGGAAGATCCCCGGACGCGGACGCTGCCGGTCGTCGCCCTGACCTCCTCGCGCGAGGAGCGTGACATCGTCGAGACGTACGCACTGGGCGTCAACAGCTACATGGTCAAGCCCGTGGACTTCGACCAGTTCACCCAGGCCATCCGCAGCCTCGGGCTCTACTGGGCGGTGCTGAACCAGCCGCCGATCGTGACAAGGCGCTGACATGCCCCCGCCGGACCGACCCCTGCGCATCCTGATCCTCGAGGACCGCCCGGCGGACGCCGAGCTCGAGGAGCTCGAGATGCGCAATGCCGGCCTGTCGATCGAGGTGACGGTCGTCGACGGCGAGGACGACTTCCGCGAGGCTCTCGACCCGTCGCTGGACCTGATCCTGGCCGATTACTCGATGCCCCGGTTCGGTGCGATGGCCGCGCTCCGCATCCTCCATGAGCAGGCCTTCGATATCCCCCTGATCGTTGTCAGCGGGAAGATGAGCGAGGAGATCGCCGTCGACTGCATACACCTTGGCGCGGCGGACTACCTGCTCAAGGACCGGCTGACGCGCCTCGGCGCAGCGGTGACGCGCGCGCTGGACGAGCGGCGGCTGCGCGCCGAACACAGGCAGGTCGAGGAAGACCTGCGCCAGAGCGAGCGCAACCTTGCCGACGCCCAGCGGATCGCCCACGTCGGGTCCTGGGAGCGGGACATCGCGACCGGCGTGCTCCGCTGGTCGGATGAGTCGTGCCGCATCGTCGGAATCGAGCCGGGCACGTTTGCGGGGACGCTGGAGGCGTTCCTGGTGTTGGTCCACCCCGACGATCGCGAAAAGGCCGCTCCGCCTTGGGCGTCCATCATGGCACTCTTGCCTCGGGAGCTTGACTACCGGATCATCCGCCCGGACGGCACCGTCCGGTCTCTCCACGAGAAGTCCGAGGTCATCCTGGACGCCGCCGGCAGCCCGATCCGGTTGGTCGGCACCACCCAGGACGTGACCGAGCGCCTCGCCGCGGAAGCGGAGCGAGCACGGCTCGTCTCGGCCGTGGAGCAGACCGCCGATTCGATCATGATCACCGAACCGGACGGCGTCATCGTCTATGCGAACGCCGCCTTCGAGCAGATGACCGGCTACACCGGCGGAGAGGCGGTGGGCCAGAACCCGCGCATCCTCAAGAGCGGCGAGCACGACGCCGAGTTCTACCGCTCGATATGGACCACGCTGCTGGCCGGGCGACCCTGGTCCGGCTCCCTGGTCAATCGCCGCAAGGACGGGGCGCTCTACCTCGTCGAGGCGAGCATCTCGCCGGTGTTTGGCGGGGACGGGGCGCTGGCCAGCTTTGTCGAGGTCGGCCGCGACGTCACCCGCGAGCGCGAGCTCGAGAGCGCCCTGGTGCGCGACGCCCGTCAGCGCGAGGCGATCGAGACCGCCCTCGAGGCCATCGAACCGGACTCGACGCCCGAGGAGATCGCCGCGGTGGTCTGTGCCGAGATCGTCCGACTGCCGGGGATCACGTCGGCCTGGACGCTCGCGTTTGCTCACGATCAGGCCCGCTACCTGGCCGTCGCGGGACGAGCCGCGGAGGTCTTCCTTGCCGGCCAGCAACTCCCCGAGGCTCGCACCACCTACCTGCGAGAGCGGACCAGGGCCGGCCCGTGGTCGGAACAGTCGCGATTGCGGCCCGAAGATGGCGCCTGGGGAGAAGCGATCGCCGCGATCGGGATCGTTTCCATTGGATACGTGCCGCTCCGCGGCGCCCACGGCGTCGTCGGCGCGATCGGCTTCGCCGCCGACGATTCCGCGAATGCCGACACGATCGTCAAGCGCCTGCCGGCCCTTGCGACCTTTGGCTCAATCGTGGGGGCGCTCGTCGCACCCGGGTTGGAGGCTCGGAATCGCAAGGAGGAGGCGCGGGCCACCATCCAGGCGATCATCGAAGCCTCTGCCTTCACGCCCTTCTTCCAGCCGATCATCGAGTTCCACACCGGCGCGGTCGTCGGCTACGAGGCGCTCAGCCGCTTCGCCGACGGGAGCCGGCCCGACGTCATCTTCGGTCTGGCTGCCCAGACAGGGCTCGGGATCGAGCTCGAGACGGCAACGATGGCGGCCGCCCTGGAGGCCGCTTCCGTGCTGCCGGCGGCGGTCTACCTGAGTGTCAACGCGTCGCCGGCGCTCATCCGATGCGGCGCACTGCCGGCACTGCTCGCGCGCCAGACCCGGCCGATCGTCGTCGAGATCACCGAGCACAGCGAGATCGAAGACTACCCCGCCCTCGGGCGCGAACTAGCGGCGCTCGGCCCTACGGTCCGTCTGGCCGTCGACGACGCGGGCGCCGGCTACGCCAGCTTCCGCCACATCCTCGAACTCACCCCCAGCCTCGTGAAGCTCGACATCGGCCTCGTCCGCGGGATCGATGCCGATCCCGCCCGCCAGGCGCTCATCGCCGGGATTGGCTACTTCGCGGTGAAGCGTGGTATCCGCCTCGTCGCCGAAGGGATCGAGGCGCAAGCTGATCTCACGACCGTACGCTCGCTCGGCGTCGCGTTCGGCCAGGGCTACCTGCTCGGGCGGCCGCAGGACAGCCGAGGGCCCGGCCCGTGGCCGACGAGGATCGAGTTGCCGCACACATAGCGGGGGGCCGAGGCCCTCTCGATCTCGCGCTGCCGGAACACGTCCGTCCTGCACAGGAGTGGGTACTGGCGCGCCCGACAGGTGTTGGGCGCGCGATTTCAACCTACACCCTACGGATCGAGGGACGGGATGAGTGGCTCGCCGCAGCCCGGCGGCAGGCATGAGGGAGGGATACCTGCGCGGGTCGCTCGCTCGCCCCGCTACCCAGCGTCAGATGGACGTGCTGGCCGCCTTTGTCGCTGCCGGTGGATCAGTCGTCGACGCGGCCAAGCTCGTGGGCATCCGGCCGAGCACGGTCAAGCGTCATCTCGCTGACCTCCGGGCGCGGTCTGGGCTTACGACCGAGCAACTGATCTACGCCGGGCGCGCGTCAGGCCGGCTCGTCGTCCCGAGCCTTGAGCCAGCACCACCACGCTGATTCAATTTGCGCCACCGCGGATCGTATCCGGAGCGCCGCTGAGACCGCGAGGGGCAAGGGCCGGCAAGATGCAGCGGCCACCGTGATGGGGACGATCGACGAGGAAACATCGGCGCGCGACCGTCACCACGAGGCGGAGCGCAAGGCGCGGTCGCGCCGGGGCGGCGGCAAGCCGTAGGCGGTCCAGCTTCCCGAATCAGCGAATCGAGATAACGAGGTGAGCAGTGATCGTCGCGTCGAGCCCGTCAAGCGGATGA
>JBKJHI010000021.1:0-13708 GCA_046599085.1 Candidatus Limnocylindrales bacterium | reverse complement strand
AGCGGGATGTCGACGTCCACGTCCTGGAGGTTGTGCATCGACGCGCTGCGGACCTCCAGCGCTCCGGCACTCAAAGACTCGATCCGCTCGGCCGCCGGAGCGCTGGAGGTCCGCAGCGCGTCGATGCACAACCTCCAGGACGTGGACGTCGACATCCCGCTCGGCGTGCTCTGCGTGCTGACCGGCGTCGCCGGCTCCGGCAAGAGCTCGCTGATCCATGGCTCGGTCGCCGCCCGCGATGGCGTGGTGGTGATCGACCAGGGCGCGATCCGCGGCTCACGCCGGAGTAACCCGGCGACCTACACGGGACTGCTCGACCCGATCCGCAAGGCCTTCGCGAAGGCGAACGACGTGAAGCCGGCGCTGTTCAGTTCCAACTCCGAGGGCGCCTGCCCCAGCTGCAATGGCGCCGGCGTCATCTTCACCGAGCTGGGTGTGATGGCCACGGTCGAGTCAACGTGTGAAGTCTGCGAAGGGAAGCGATTCCAGGCGTCCGTGCTCGAGTACACCTTCGGCGGCCGGAACATCGCCGAGGTCCTCGCGATGCCCGTCGATGAAGCGGCGCAGTTCTTCGGCGACGGCGAAGCACACACGCCGGCCGCGCACGCCATCCTGACGCGGCTCGCCGACGTCGGGCTGGGCTACGTCAGCCTGGGCCAGCCGCTCACGACGCTGTCCGGAGGCGAACGGCAGCGACTGAAGCTGGCCACGCACCTCGGTGAGAAGGGTGGCATCTTCGTCCTCGACGAGCCGACGAGCGGCCTTCATCTCGCCGACGTCGAGCAGCTGCTGGCCCTGCTCGATCGGCTGGTCGACGGCGGCAAGTCGGTCATCGTGATCGAGCATCACCAGGCGGTCATGGCGCACGCCGACTGGATCATCGACCTGGGCCCGGGCGCCGGCCATGACGGCGGGCGGATCATCTTCGAGGGCACACCCGCCGGCCTCGTGGCCGCCCGCTCCACGCTCACCGGCCAGCACCTCGCGGCGTACGTCGGGGCCTGACCGGGAACCAACGCGCAGCCGGCGGCCCGTCCGGCGTCCTAGGGGGTCAGCACCGAACGGAATCCTCGACCCGCCTTGAGATCCTCGAGTGCAGCGTCGGCCTCCTCGAGCGGCCGGATCGACTCGACGAGGTGGTCCACGACCAGCCGACCATCGAGGTACAGGTCGATGGCGTCGTGGATGTCGTCGGGGATGAAGCCGCGCGATCCCAGGACCGATAGCTCGCGCCAGAAGATGTCCACCGCACGCGCCCGGAAGTGGTCCAGGCTGGAACCGATGAGCACCACCCTGCCGCCCGGGCCACCCATCGCGATCGCCTGCTCGTCGACCTTCGCAGACCCGACACACTGGATGACGACGTCCGGCCCGTACCCACCGGTCAGTGCCTTGACCGCCGCCACGGGGTCGCCCTCGTCCGCGGCCACGGTGTCGTCCGCCCCGAGTTCGCGGGCGAGTCGCAGCTTCGCCTCGGACCGCGTCACGGCGATCACCCGGGCGCCCATCGCCTTGCCGATCTGGACCGCGTTGGAGCCCAGGCCGCCGACGCCCAGCACGACCAGCGTCTCGCCTTCGGCCAGGTTGGCGACCCGCTTGAGGCCGTGGAGCGGCGTGGCCACGGCGTCGGTCAGGACGGCCAGGACCGGCGGCGGGACGTGCGCACGCGGTCGGACGAGTGCTGCGACCGGCCGGATGACGTACTCGGCGAAGGCACCGTCGACATCGACCCCCATGCGCTTGACGTGTGGGCTGATGTTCGGCCGACCGCCGGCCGCCCACGGGTCGTCCGGAGGCGTGGTGATGTAGTAGAGCGCCACCTGGTCGCCGACGGCAAGGTCGCCGTGCGACTCCGCGACGCCCGGTCCGAGGGCATCGATGACGCCGGCCGCCTCGTGACCGGGGATCATCGGGAACGAGACCGCGTCGCCGAAGCCGCCCTTCTGCAGGAACACGTCCGAGCCGCACACGCCGCACGCCTCGACCCGGACCCGGACCTCGCCGGGACCCGGCTCCGGTACCGGCCGCTCGGTCAGGCGCAGCGGCTCGCCGACCGCGCCGAGCTCAACGGCCCGCATCGTCGCCGTCACGCCGCGCCCGCGCTGTCGGGATCCGGCATCCGGGTCGCACCGCGGACCGCGATGGCCTCGATCTCGCACAGCATCCCCGGGAACACGAAGCCCACGACGACCGCCGTCGAAGCAGGGTAAGGGGCGGTCAGGAACTCGGCCCGGATCGCCTTGAATGCCTCGTACTGCGAGATGTCGGACAGGTACGTGTTCAGGCGCATGACGCCATCGAGCGACGAGCCCTGCGTGCGCAGGACCCGATCGAGGTTGCGGAACGCCTGGCGGAACTGCGAGGCGAAGTCCTCGCCGACGAACCGGCCGTCGTCATCGAACCCGGCCTGTCCAGCGGTCACGATGAGATCGCCCGAGCGGACCGACTGGGAGAACGCCCAGCCGGTCGCCCACGGGAACTGGAAGTCGCTGACCAGCGGCGCCTGATCCTGCTCAGCCATCAATACATCAGGAAGCCGCCGGACACATTGAGTGTCGCGCCGGTGATGTAGCTCGCGTGATCCGACGCCAGGAACACGACCGGACCGGCCATCTCCTCGGGCTCCGCCACGTAGCCCAGCGGGGTCTGCTGCTTCATCGTCTCGTAGACCTCCGGGGCGAGGCCGGTCATGAGCATCGGCGTGTGGACCTGCCCTGGCGAGACGCAGTTCACGGTGATGCGGTGTGCGCCGAACGTGCGAGCCAGACCGCGGCACATCGTCGTGACCCCGCCCTTCGTGGACGCGTACGCGACCGATCCGCCGAAGCCGCCGGTCCACCAGCCCTGCGAGCTGAACAGGACGATGCGGCCGCCCTGCCCCGCCGCGATCATGGCGTTGCCGGACGCTCGTGCCAGGAAGAACGCCGACTTCAGGTTGATGTCGTGCTGGAGATCCCAGTCGTCCTCGGTCACCTCGTCGAGCGAGCCGCGCCGGCGCAGCACCGCAGCGAGGTTCGCAAGGACGTACACGCCCCCGAGCTCCTTGACGGCACGCTCGACGAGCGCGTCGTGCGTCCCGAGATCGCGCAGGTCGGCAGTCACGCCGATGTGCCCGCTGCCCTCCAGCCCGCCGACGACCTCGTCAAGCCTGGCCTGGTCAAGGTCCACGGCCATGACCTTCGCTCCGGCAGCTGCGAATCCCTTTGCCACAGCCGCCCCGATGCCACCGGTGGCTCCGGTCAGGATCACGCCGCGTCCCTCGAGACCGGCGCCGACACTCCACGTCATTGCAGACCCTCCTCGTTGCTGCCCACGCATCCGCTCACTTGCCCGCGAGGACCTTCTCACTGCGATAGCGATCCACCACCTCGTCGATGACCTCGATGCCGAGGCCCGGCTTCGTCGGCGGGTAGAACCAGCCGTCGATGTGCTCGATCGGCTCCGGCACGAGCTCATGCTGCATCGGGTTGCGCAGCGGCTTGACCTCGATGAGCTTGAACGCCGGGGAGCTGAAGCTCATCGCCAGGCTCGCGGCGGTCACGATGGCCGACGACCAGCAATGGGCGTTGGCCTGACGACGGTAGTACTCGATCCGCTCGACCGCACGCTTGAAGCCGGTGATCCCTTCCGCCCGTCCCGGATCGATGCCGACGACATCGACCGTGCCGGTCTCCAGGACTCGCTCGAAGCCTTCGACGTTCCATTCCTTCTCGCCATAGGCGATCAGCGAGGTCGTCTTGCTGCGCAGGTTGGCGTAGCCCTCTGGATCCCAGGCCCCAAGCGGCTCCTCGATCCAGTGCAGGTTGAACTCGTCGAACGCCTGGACGCGCCGGACGGCGGTCATGACGTCCCACTTCACGTTCCAGCCGCAGTCGATCATGATCATCTGATCGGGCCCCAGGCCCTCGCGCATCTTGCGGATGTACTCGACGTCGCGGTCATGGTCGTAGCCCAGGCGCGCGTTGCCGCGCTTCCCGAAGCCGACCTTCAGGCCGTGCATCCCGGGCGCGACCCATTCCTGGGCCTCCTCGACCATGCGGTCGATGTCCTCGTAGTGCGCGTGACTCGAGGCCACGGCCGGGAGCTTCTCGTGGACGGCGCCGCCCAGGAGCTGGACGACCGGCACCCCCAGGAGCTTGCCCTTGATGTCCCACAGTGCGATATCGATGGCCGCGACCGCGTACGAGGCGATGCCGCCGTTGTAGCCGTACCACCACATCTGATCGCGCAGCGAGTGCCAGACCGCGATGTTGTCGAGCGGATCCTTGCCGATCACGCGCTCGGCCATGCCCTCGATGATCGCCTTGACGGCGAAGTTGGCCTCCGGGAACTGGGTGATCGATTCACCCCAGCCGACGACGCCATCGTCGGTCGTGATCTTGACCAGGCACAGGTGCCGGAGCGCGTTGTAGTCGTTCGGCTCCGGGTAGCTGACGGGGATGGCCTCGACGGTCTGGACCTTGCTCACGTTGGCTGGCTCCTTTCGCGTTGGGACGCGTGTTCAGACGCGGACATGATCGATCCCGAGCGCGGCGGCGAGGACAGGGACCTCGACGTCGAGTCGCCCGGGAGCGAGCGCGTTGTGGTGGGTGGCTCCGGACGAGATCCAGCGCGAGATCGCCTCGTCGCCGGGACCGGAATCGAAGCGGAACATGCCGTTGGGGCCGCGCATGTCGGTGTAGCGGCTCTCCTCGATGGCGCCGGTGGCCCAGGCGAGGACCCAGCCAGCGGAGGTCGGCGACAGGGACAGCAGCGTCGCCGGGCCGCGGCGCAGGCCGAAGGCCACGCTCGTCCCCTCGCCGCGGGCGCCCGGGTAGTGGTCGTTCGCCTCGAGCGTCATCGGTGCGTCCGGGTCTGCCCAGGCGGGGTCGCCCTCACCGCCCGCGGCGACGAGGACCAGCCCGCTGTCGAGCTCGGGGGCGTAGCACTCGCAGTACAGGGCCGCCCCGGCCATGCGTCGGGCGAGCAGGAGGGCGATCGCGGTCGGCTGGTCGCCGGTACAGCTGAACGGTCGGCCGGCGGCCGTCTCGCGGACGACCGCGAGACACGCCGGGACCCCGACGACATCGCTCGTGCGGAACCACGGCCCGTGGCAGTTCACCGTCCCGCCGACGGCGCCGCAGTCCGCAGCCGCCCGCTCCAGGGCGACCGCGACGGCGGCGCTGTGGGCCGCTCCGGGACCGCCGTCGCCGGTCCAGCGTGCGTCGGGCGCACCACGGACATCGGCCATCGCGGCCGTCGCGGCCTTGCCGTCGTCAGCGGCGGCCGCGACGAGGACCTCCCAGTCGGCCCGCTCGATGGCCCGCTCGGTCACGCCGAGGCGAGCCAGCTCCACGGCGCTCGCCTCGACGTCCAGGTAGCCCGGGATCGGGTCACCGACGCGCAACATCGTCGAGCCGCGAAGTGACCCGGCGGTGGCGGCGGCCCGCACGGTCCGCTCGAGACGCGCCACGCCGTCGGGATCGTCATGCGAGGCCGTGACCACTGGCGCTGGCCGGCCGTCGCGGACCAGCACATTCCCGAACATCACCGCGCCGACGGTCGTCGAGTGGACGGTGGCCTCGTCCTGGTGGAGGTCGTCGGGCAAGCGCCGGATGGCCGGGGCGTTCCAGATGACGATCGGCGCATCGACGGTGCTGAGCGCCCGGACCGCATACGAGGGCGGGGCGGCCATCGCCGGGGCGAACACGACGGCGTCCAGGTGGGCATCCGCCAGGACGGCTGCGGCCGCCGCAGCATCCGCCTCCGATTCGATCAGCGGCGGCGCGACGACGTCGGCGAAGCCGCGCAGGACCGCCTCGGAACGGGCCGCGTGCGCGTGCATGCGAGCCGGGAAGTCTGGCCCCATCTGGGCATCGAACAAGGTGAAGCGGACGGTCACGAGGCCGATCCGCGGCCGCCACGAGCTGACCATCCGGCTCCTTGTGACATGGGTGCAGGTCCATCGTGAAATGCGGTCTGATATCATTTCCAGACTCGTTTCCACCCGGTGGTCAATCGTAGTCGTCGCCCTTCCATCGCGTCAACCGGACCCACCCCTCGGCGGGCCCTGGCGAAAGGAGTCGGAACCCCATGGCGAAGCTTCGTCTCGGCGTCATCGGAGCCGGGTCGTGGACCGTCAGTTCGCATCTGCCGAACCTCGTGGCACATGCGGATGAGGTCGAGTTCGTCATCGTCAACCGGCGCAATCCGGACCTTCTGACGAAGATCCAGAAGAACTTCGGGTTCGCCAAGGCGACGACCGATTGGCGCGATGTCATCGAAGAGCGCTGCGACATCGTCGTCGTGGGCAGCCCACCCGGCTACCACTGGGAGCAGAGCAAGGCCGCGCTCGAGGGTGGCGCGCACGTGATGTGCGAGAAGCCATTCACGATCGATCCGGCCCATGCGTGGGACCTTGACGAGACCGCTCGCCGGACCGGCAAGTCGCTCATCCTGTCGTATGGCTGGAACTACCGGCCGATGGTCATCCAGGCGCACCGGATGATGCATGAGGACGGCGGCGTCGGTGACATCGAGCATGTCGCGCTGCACATGGACTCCGTCACCCGCGAACTGCTGTCGGAGACGGGGGCCTACCCCCAGTCCGCGCCGGAATACATCCCCCAGCCCGACACGTGGTCCCGACCGGAGACCTCGGGCGGCGGGTACGGCCAGGCGCAGCTCACCCATCTGCTCGGCGTGTCGCTGTGGCTGACCGATCTGCGCGGCCAGGACGTCTTCGCCATGATGTCCGCACCGTTGGACGCAAAGGTCGAACTCCATGACGCTGCCGTGATCCGCTACACGAACGGCGCGATCGGCACGCTGAGCGGCGCATCGAGCCACCTCGGTGGGGCGAACAACCGCCATGCCGTCGAGGTCCGCGTCGTCGGCTCGAAGGGCATGTTCCACCTGGACCTCCGCGATAACACGCTGTGGCGCTACCGGTCACCCGACGACGACGTGCGGGTCCCGCTCGAGGCGGATGCCGGCCTGTACGACTGCACCGGCCCGATCGACGCGCTCGTCGCGGCCGGCGCAGGTCGCCCGTTCGACAACAATTCCCCGGCCGAGCTCGGTGCCCGGACCGTGGAGATCCTCGATGCCGCCTACCGGAGCGCCGCGAGCGGCGTTCTGGAGCGGGTCACGACACTCGCCTGATCGCGAACCTGGATACCTGGGAGGGTATGGATGCTTGCTGAGGTCACCAGTCCGCTGAAGGGCGAATGGATGACGCCGCGCCGACGGTTCCTGTCGGCGGTCTATCGTGGCAACGTCGACAAGGTCCCGGCCTGCACCCTGAGCTCGGTCGTCACGGTCGAGATGATGGATCTCGTGGATGCTGCCTTCCCCGAGGCGCATCTCGATGCAGAAAAGATGGCCCGCCTGGCCGCGACGGCGCACGACGTGTTCGGGATGGACACGATCATGCCGGTCTTCCATTCGCAGCTCGAGTCGGATGCGCTCGGAGGCGAGACGGAGTGGTCGGAGAAGGACAACTGGCCGTCCCCGTCCCGCTTCTCGATCACCGAGCCCGAGCAGGTCAGGATGCCGGACGACTACCTGCAGCGTCCGACGATGGCCGCCGTGACCGGAGCGATCAAGCTCCTGCGCCACCGCTATCCGGACGTCGCCATCGTGGGCAAGGTCTACGGCCCGTGGTCGGTCGGCTACCAGATGGTCGGCATCGAGGACTTCCTGATGGACGTCATGCTCGACCCCGACAAGATCAAGCGCTACCTGGACGCCTTCCTGCCGGCCTGCATCGCCTCTGCTCGAGCCCAGTTCGAGGCCGGCGCCGATGCCGTGATGTGGGCCGACCACACGACGGGCGACCTGTGCCGTGCGGAGACGTACCGCGACTTCCTGCTCGAGATGCACCAGCACATCACCCAGGAGATGGGCGGCCCGGGCATCTTCCATTGCTGCGGCAAGACGATCGACCGCGTCCATCTCTTCGCGGCGGCCGGCTGGGACGTCTTCCATTTCGAGTCGCAGGTCGATGCGCGCGAGGCGCGCGCGATGGCCGGCGAGCGCATGGCCCTGATGGGCAACCTCAACAACCCGTCCCTGCTCTGGCAGGGCACGCCTGAGGACGTCTACAAGGCGTGCTGGGACCTGATGGATGCCGGCGTCGACGGCCTGGCACCGGAAGGGTCCGTGCCGCTCGTCACCCGCAAGGAACCACTGATGGCGATCGCCCAGGCCGCGCGCGACTGGTCGGCGAAGCATCGCGGCGACGATGGCGTCGTCCATCGCCCCGACCCTTCGACCAGCACGTATGACGGATATCCCGGCGAGCCCGGCTGAGCCCACCCACTGACGCAGGAGAACGACAGCACGATGGCGGATCTGAAGCGACTCCAGACGGCCGTGGAGGTCGGCGACCGCGAGACCGCGGTCGAGATCACCGAGCAGGCGATCGCGGAGGAGATCCCTCCCAAGACCGTGCTCGATGCGATGACCGACGCGATGGGCGTCGTCGGCCAGCGATTCCAGGACAACGAGATCTACGTCCCTGAGATGCTCATCAGCGCCCGGGCGATGAAGGCCGCGGTCGCCCTCCTCGAGCCGCTCCTCATCGGCAGCGGCTACAAGCCCGACAGCGTCGCCGTCATGGGCACCATCAAGGGTGACCTCCACGACATCGGCAAGAACCTCGTCGGGATGATGCTCAAGGGCGCCAACTTCGAGATCTTCGACCTGGGCACCAACGTATCCGTGGACAAGTTCATGGCCGCCGTGCGCGAGCACAAGGCGGACATCATCGGCATCAGCGCGCTGCTGACCACGACGATGGGCGGCATGCGCACCGTCATCGAGGCGGTCCGCGCTGCTGACGACCTGCCCCACCTGCCCGTGATGGTCGGTGGCGCGGCCGTGACCAAGGAGTTCGCCGAGACCATCGGCGCGGACGGCTGGGCGCCCGATGCCGGCTCGGCCGTCATCCTGGCCCGCAGGCTCGTCGCGGAGGCGCGCGCCGCGAGGGCCGCCGACGGGACGCCGGCCGAGGTCGCCTGACCGCAACGACAGTGATCAGCCGAGGCGGCCCGCCCGGAAGGCCTCGATGAACTCGACCCCGAAGGCGTCCACCCCGGTCAGCAGGTCCGCCGCGAGGCGGTAGTCCTCGGCGTCGCGATCCGGGGAGAGCGCCGCGGCGATGTCCGCGGCGACCGGGTCCACGATCCCGGAGTCCTGTCCCGCCTGTACGCACAGGTCCAGGAAGACGTCACTGATCAGGCGCCGGGCCGGCATCCCGAATGACACGTTGGACACGCCACCGGTGATGTGCAGTTCCGGGCCATAGCGCTCGCGCAACTGTCCGACCGCGTCGAGGTAGCCTGCCCCGGCATCGGGATCCGCCCCGATCGGGATAACCAGCGGGTCAACGTGCAGATCCGACAGCGCCAGGCCGTGCCCCAGCGCCATCTCGATCATCGTCACGGCCCGCTCGACCCGTTCTTCGGCGCTTGCCGGGGTCGTCTCCCCGATCGACGACAGGACCACAGGACAGCCTCGAGCGGCCGCCAGCTCCAGGACGTCGAGGCGGTCGGCAGCCGCCGAGTTCAGGAGCGGTCTGGCCCCATCCGCCCACGTCGGATCGATGCCGTCAAGGCCGGCCTCCATGACCGCGCTGTCCGACGAATCGATCGACAGCGGGACTTCCGACACCGGCCCCACCACCGGGACGAGCCACGCCATGGCGGCCAATCGCCCGTCCACGTCGGGTGAATACTCATCAACGTTGAGGTCGAGGTAGGCGGCACCACCGGCGATCTGCCGCGCGGCCATCCAGCGCACGTACGTCGCCGCGAGCTCCGCATCCGGTCCGCCGGTCACGCCTTCGTACACGGCCGCCATGACGTGCTTGACCCGGCCTGATCCGAATTCGCGGGTATCGCGGATGGCCGGTTGGACGACCAGCAGCCCCTCGCCGCCGTCGGGCAGCGGGACGCGCACGGCGGCATCGCCAGCGGCCGTCGCGCCGATACGAACCCCCTCACGCTTGACCACGCGACTGGTGTGGATGTTCTCGCCGATGACGATGAATCGCGGCGTTGGCGTGGACAAGGGCAGCGTCCTCCGACGTGGGGGTGAGCTCGGATCGATGGGTCAGGCGGCGATCGGCACGAACCGGCAGCCGTCCACGAACAGTTCGAAGAAGTCCTCCTCGGTCTCGAGTTCGACGTGCTCGATCCGACCGATGAGCGAATCCAGGACGTCGCGACGGCTCTTGGACAGGAGGAGCCCGGCGGCACCATGCAGCGCGGCGTTCCCGACGCGCACGACCCGATCGACCGGCACCGGCGCCAGCAGCCCGATCGCGATCGCGTTCGAGACATCGACCGCGTTGGCGAAGCCGCCGGCGAGATAGACCTTGTCGACCTGGTCCGCGGTCACGCCCAGCCGGCGCAGGAGGATCCGCTGCCCGCAGGCATTCGCGGCCTTCGCCTGGGCGAGCAGGCTGGCGTCCGAGCGGGAGAACGTGATCCCCTGGTCCGGGGCGACGAGGAATTCGTCGAGGCTGTCGCGGAAGCGACCCTCCTCGTTCATCCAGCGCGTCCGGCGCAACTCCGCCAGGACGTCGACGAGGCCGGAGCCGCAGATGCCGACCGGGTCTACGTCCCCGATCGTGCCAACGGCGAAGCCATCGCCCTCGATCCGGACAGATTCGATGGCGCCGTCCGCACCGGGCATCCCGAACCGAAGCAGCCCGCCCTCGAACGCCGGGCCGGCCGGACAGGACGCGGCAAGGAAGCGGGTCCCGTCCGTGACGACGACCTCGGTATTCGTGCCGATGTCGATGAGCATCCGGATACCGGTGCCGCCGGCGAAGTCCACGGCGATGAGGTCCGCGGCCGTGTCCCCGCCCACATGGCTGGCGATGACCGGGGCGCCGACGACGCGGCCGTGTGGGTTCATCAGCAGACCGACCTCGTGACCGCGCCGGCGCAGCCAGGTCGAGTCCGTCCGGCCGGCGAGCATCGCGACCTCCGTGCTCGACTTGTACGGGAACTCGCCGATCGGCGCGATGTCGAGACCGAAGTACAGGTCGCGCATCGTGCTGTTGGCGACGATGATCGCCTCGTAGACCTCGTGACGATCGATGCCCATGGCTCGGTAGATGTCGCGCAACTCGTGGTTGAGTGCACGGCGCACGGCAAGGCGCATGGCGCCCGGGAAGTCCTTCTCGTACGAGATCCGCGACATCACGTCACTGCCGCCGAAGCGCTGCGGGTTCTCCAGCGCACCACCGGCCACGACCCCACCAGTGAGCAGATCGATGATCCGGAAGACGACCGTCGTCGTCCCGATATCGATGGCCAGGCCAAGCACGTTGGCGCGGCGCAGGTCGATCGGCTGCCCGTTGTAGCGGACCGCCATCTCGTCCGCGGTGACCACGGGGTCCAGCCTCGTCGCCGGTGTCTCGGTCGACTCCAGGATGCGCATCCGCCGACGGATGATCGCGAACTCGACGTCCTCGGCGGTCGACTCGATCTCGGCCTGGCAGGCCAGCCGAAAGCCGCCCTTCAGATACGCCTCGGACGGCGTGCGCGGCGACAGGCTGGCCAGGCCCTGGCGGACCTCGACCACGCACTCACGGCACCGGCCGGTGCGTCGACACGACTGCGGGACGGCGCTGGACACGGCGTCGGCGTAGTCGAACAGGCTCCGTCCCACCTCGAGCGGATGGCGATCGGTCCCCTGGATGACGTCTGACACAGCGACTCCGTGGTCGTCCGCGCGGGCAGGCTCCGTGGCCGGCGCGGCTCGAGGCCCGCGCCGTCAGGCGATCCGTGACGCCGTCGCGCGGTCAGCGGATGGTCGCACGCTGGTAGCGGTTCTGCAATCGTTACCGACCACGACCGACCGGGCGGGGGCCGCGGGCCGCGGGGGGGGGTCAGGCGCCGTTGGGTACCGGCCCGCAACTCGGGCGCGCGGTGAAGGTCGTGGGCAGGAGGGCCGTCCGCGGGTCGCCGCCGTCCAGGCGCTCCAGGAGCAACTCCGCCGCCGTGCGACCCAGCAGGAGCGTGTCACGGGCGATGACGGAGATCGGCGGCTCGTGCAGCTCGGACAGGTCCATGTCGTCGCAGGTCACGATCGACATGTCGTCGGGGATGCGGATCCCGTTGCGCTGGAGGGCTCGGATGCAGCCGGCCAGGACCTGGTTCCCGCCGGCCACGATAGCCGTCGGGCGGGGCGACATCGCGAGCAGCTGCTCGACGCTGCGAGCCCCGTGCTCCGCCGACAACGAACCTACCAGGCTCATGGTCTCGTCGGGCACGCCACGCTCCGCGACCGCCTCGGCCATGCCGGCGATCCGCTCACGGACCGGCCACAGGTCAAGGGCGCCGGTGATGAGCGCGATGCGGCGGTGGCCAAGGTCCAGGAGGTGACCGATGGCCGCTCGCATCCCGGCGCGATGATCGTTTCGGACGATGCTGGCGTCGATGTCGGCGTTCACGTCACGGTCGATCATGATGATCGGCACGTCCACCTGATCGAGGATGTCCAAGGTCGCCTGCTGCCGCTCGCTGGCAAGCGACAGGATCATGCCGTCGACCCGGCGAGCCTGGAAGAAGCGGATGTGCGCGGCATCGAGCTCGCTGTCGTTCTCCGAATTCATCAGCAGCATCGAATAGCCGGCTTGGCGGAGCACGCTCTCGGCACCCGATGTGATCGAGGAGATGAGCGGATTGGAGATGTCGCCGACGACGTAACCGACCGACAGGGTCGCGCCGCGACGCAGGCTCTGGGCCAGGAAGTCCGGTTCGTATTCCAGCTGCTGGACGGCATCGAGGACGCGTTCCCGCATGTCGGCACTCACGTCTGGATGGCCGGACAGCACGCGTGAGACCGAGGAGATAGCGACGTCAGCGAGGTCGGCGACCTCGCGCATGCTCGCCCGCTTGCGCCGCGATTCGGACCGCCTCCGCTCGCTCATCCAGTCCCTCCCTGACGCGCCCGTCTCCCGGGCCACCAGTTGTCCCGGGAACGGTTCCACGGACGGTAGCACACCGCGTTCCCATTCTTTGGCGGACGGTCACCCACGGTTGACGCCGTGTGCGGTCCAGTGCCACGATGTAATCGAAACTGGAAACGTCACCGCCCCCGGATGTGCCACCTGCAGGACCGGATGTGCGGACGCAGGAGATCCCCGGAGGCCCGCTTCCCGATGACCGACCCCACGAACGCCCCGCCCGACCGCCTCGCGTGGTACCAGACCATGGTCCGCATCCGACTGTTCGAGGAAAAGGTCCAGGAACTGTTCATGACCGGACAGATCCAGGGCACCACCCACCTCTGCCAGGGCCAGGAGGCGGTCTCCGTCGGCGCCATCGCCGCCATGCGCCCGGGTGACGTCCAGACCAACACCTATCGTGGACATGGCGAAGCGCTCGCCCTGGGCATGACCTCCGAGACGGCCTTTGCCGAGCTGATGGGTCGCTCCGCCGGTGGGTCCGGCGGCGTCGGCGGGTCGATGCACCTGATCGATTTCAGCAAGGGCAACATCGGCGCCAACGCGATCATCGGGGCGGGCCTGCCGATCGCGGTCGGAGCCGCCGTGGCGTTCCAGATGCAGAAGAAGCCCAATGTGGCGCTATCGTTCTTCGGCGACGGGGCGACGAACATCGGGACGTTCCACGAGGCGCTCAACATGGCCGCCATCTGGAATGCCCCGGTCGTGTTCATCATCAGCAACAACCTGTACGGCGAGTACAGC
>JBKJHI010000007.1:0-24244 GCA_046599085.1 Candidatus Limnocylindrales bacterium | reverse complement strand
AGCCACATTGAGGGAGGCGGCGACGTCCGGTGTGATGATCCCGACACTGCGCAGGCCGGCCATCGCCAGGAACCCGAGCACGAACACCGGCACGGCACGCCGGAGGCCGGCGGGGGTGTCCGGAACGGGTCCGGTGGGCTCGCCGACCGGGGTGCCGTCCGCCGACGCGGCGCTCGCGGTCGCCCTCGCACTCGATCGCGACCACGCCCAGGCGATGCCCAGCAGGAGTGGCGCCATCAATGCGTTCCGGATGAGCTTCACGACTGTGGCCACCTCGAGTGCCTGTGGCGACAGGGCCGCCGACGCCGCCACGACCTGGCTCGTGTCATTGATCGCGATGCCCGTCCACAGGCCGTAGGCGACGTCGTCCAGGCCGAGGCTGTGCGCGATGAGCGGGTAGCCGAAGACGGCTGCCGTGCCGAACAGCGTGACCACGGCGACCGCGAAGGCGACATCCCGGGGACGCGCGCCGATGACCGGCGCCGTCGCGATGACCGCCGAGTTGCCACAGACCGCGGCGCCGACCGCCAGGAGGACGGCGAGCGTGCGATCGATGCGCATCGCGCGGGAGGCCAGCAGGACGAGGGTCAGCGTGCCTGCCATCGTCGCGATGATGATGCCGGCGGCCGGCGCACCGATCGAGGCGATCTCGCCCAGGCTGAGGCGCGCGCCGAGCAGCACGATGCCGAGGCGCAGGATCGTCGTCATCGCGAAGCCCAGCCCGGGTCGCAGTGTCGGGACCCTCGCGAGCGCGGGCGGTCCCAGGAGGAGGCCCAGCAGGACGGCGACGGACACGGCCGCGATGCTGGCCGGCAGGAACGTCGTCAGGCGGTCCGCCGCGATCGCCAGGAGGACGGCTGCCGCGACGCCCGGAACGATCCGCGAGGTGCGCGCCCGCCAGCCATCCCGTATGGCCCCGCTGTCAGCGGCCGGCACGGTCGTCAGGATGGTGCGAAGGACGGCTCGAAGGTGACGAGGGCTGGCTGACCGTCCGTCGGGACCGGCGGATGGCGGTCATAGGCCTCGAACTGGAGCGCGCTGTCGGGGGCGCTGCGGGTGACGCGGTGGAATTCGAGGGTGTAGGACGCGTACATCGCATCAAGGACCGTGACCGCCTCGCGGTGCGCGGGCAGCCCCGATGCCGATCGTGCTGCGGCGCGACTGTCCCACAGACAGAACGAGAGACACGAGCCGTCGTCGGCCTTGGGACCCTTGCAGTAGTGGACGAAACCGGGCGCGCCGGCTGCTTCCAGGTGGGCCGCTTCGTCGAGCGCGAAGAGGCGCTCCTCGTCCGCCTCGTCGCGACGGATCGACCGGAACGCGACCAGGTACCACTCGCCCTGCGCCAGGTCGGCGCTCGCCCGCTGCCAGTCGAATGCGTCCGCGATGGGCAGCGTTGCATACGACGACGAGACGGGCTGGAGATCCTCGAGGCGATCCATGACCCGCTGAGCATCGCGATCACCTGCATGATTGTCAAATCGCGAGAGGTAGCATTCCCGTCATACGAAAGTCCCATCCCCGGTTCGAGATGGGTCACCCGGGCGCGCCGCGGTCCGTACCCGCCTCGATGGCGTCGGCCACCGCGCGCGCGGCTTCCGGGAGCAGCCGCTCGACGCGCGTTCGCCAGCGACGGCCGCAGCGGCTCGCCGGACCGATGACCCCGATCGCCGCGACGATCCCGTCCGCCACGATGATCGGCGCCGCGACGGCGACCGAGCCACTGATCGATTCGCCCTCGGTCACGGCGAGGCCGGCCACCGCGATCGCCCGGAGTTCGTCGCGCAGGCGCACCGCGTCGGGGGTGGTCGCCGTCAGTGGTGTCAGGCCAGCCGCGACGACGGCATCGATGACATCGGCGGGGGCGTAGGCCAGCAGGATCTTCGACAGCGCACCGGCATACAGCGGCGACGTCGTACCCGGATCGAGGCTGATGCGCAGCGGTTCCGCTGACTCCACCTGGTGCAGCCGCATGGCCGCCAGCCCCACGCGTCGGCTGATCACGGCTGTCTCGCCGGTGCGCACCGCGAGGTCGGTGAGGACGGGACTGGCGGCGCGGATGAGCCGTTCGGCCGTGACGGTCTCGCCACTGTCGATGACGACACGCGGACCCAGCCGGTAGCCCGCACCGCTGCGTTCCGTCAGCCCGAACTCGGTCAGGGTGCGCAGGAATCGATAGATCGTCGAGATCGGGGTGTCCAGCAGACCCGACAGTTCATCGGCGCGGATCTCGCCCCGGTCGGCCACCATCAGCAGGACGCGCAGCCCTCGGGCGAAGGACGAGTCCTCGGCCGCCTCCTCGGGCGGTCGATCAAGGGCGGTGCTCATGGTGTCGCCCGACAGTACCCCAATCCCGTGCGCTCGGCGATACTGCGCCCGATGCGCATCACCGCGATCCAGCTGCACCGCCTGGTCATCCCGCTCGATCCGCCGTTTCCGGCCGCGTGGGATCCCGTGCCGAGGACTCGGTTCCCGGCCACCATCGTGCGGGTGCTGACGGACGAGGGCGTCGTGGGTATCGGCTCGGGCGACACGATGGACGGCTTCGAGGCGTTCGAGCACCTGTTCCTCGGCGAGGATCCCCTGGCCATCGCCCGCCACGTCCGCGTTCTCGAGACGATCGAGTTCCACGCGGGGCGGTACTGGCCGCTGGAGGTCGCCCTGTGGGACATCATCGGCAAGGTCGCAGGGCTCCCCGTGGCAGCCCTGTTCGGCGGCGCGACGGACGGCATCCCCGCGTACGCCTCGTGCGGGTCCCTCCTGCCCGCGGCGGCTCGGGCGGAATCGGCCGTGCGCCTGCGTGAGGAGGGCTTCACGGCCCTGAAGATCCGGATCGACCCGCGCCATCTGGCCGACGGACTCGCCGCGGTGGCCGCCACGCGCGCGGCCGTCGGCGACTCGATGGCGATCATGGTCGATCTCAACCAGGGCTGGCGGATGGCCGGCGACAGGTCGCCGTCGCTCGGCCCGGTAGACGCCCGACGTATCGTCGCCCGACTTGCCGAGTACGACGTGCTGTGGGTGGAGGAGCCGCTGGCCGGCACGGATCTACGAGGTCTGGCCGAGCTCCGCGCCACGTCGCCCGGCCCGCGGATCGCCGGCGGCGAGATGATCCGGACGTTCGCCGAGGTGCTGGCGGCGCTCGATGCGGACGCCTTCGATGTGTTCCAGGGCGACGTCGTGCTGTCGGCGGGCATGCTTCGGACGCGGACGGCGGGCGAGCTGGCCATCGCACGGAACCGCTGGTTCACGCCACACACCTGGACGAACGGCATCGGTCTGCTCGCCAACCTCCACGTGGCGGCTGGGGTCGGCGGCGGGCCGTTCATCGAGTTCCCGTACGACCCGCCGGGCTGGACGCCGGAGCGCCGGGACGCGATGCTGACCGAGCCGATCCGACCGGGTCGCGACGGGATCCTGCGGGTGCCCGCGGTGCCTGGCATCGGCATCGACCTGGACGAGACCGCCATCGCGAGGTACAGCGCGTGAGTCACGCCTCCACCCTGACCACGGCTGACTGGATCGCCCGCGCCGGGTCCATCACCCCGCGCGCCGAGCTGTTCATCGACGGCGCCTTCGTGCCTGCCGCATCGGGCGAGACCTTCGAGGACATCGCCGGGCGGGACGGATCGCTGATCGCGCATGTGGCGCGCGGCGGGGCCGAGGACGTCGACCGGGCAGTGGCGGCCGCCCGCCGCTCGTTCGACGACCGCCGTTGGGCGGACCGCTCGCCGGCCGCGCGGAAGGCGATCCTGCTCAAGCTCGCCGACCTGATCCGCACGAACCTCGAGGAGCTGGCGCTGCTCGAGTCACTCGATGTCGGCAAGCCGATCCGCGACACGCTGTCGGTGGACGTGCCGTCCGCGGCGAAGACCATCCAGTGGTACGCCGAGACGATCGACAAGATGTACGGCGAGATCGGGCCGACCGGGCCGGGCGCCCTGTCGCTCGTCAGCCGCGAGCCGATCGGCGTCGTGGGTGCGATCGTGCCGTGGAACTACCCGCTCATCATCACGGCGTGGAAGCTCGGCGCGGCGTTGGCGACGGGCAACAGCGTGGTCCTGAAGCCGGCCTCGCAGTCGCCGCTGACTGCCCTGCGCCTCGCCGAGCTCGCCTCGGAAGCCGGGCTGCCGGACGGGGTCCTGAACGTGGTGACCGGTCCCGGCGAGGTCATCGGGTCCGCCCTCGCCAGGCATCCAGGCGTGGACAAGATCGCCTTCACCGGCTCGACCGAGGTGGGCAAGTCGCTGCTCCGCGCGATCGGCGACAGCGACGTCAAGGCGATCTCGCTGGAGCTCGGCGGCAAGAGTCCGCAGGTCGTTCTGGGCGACGTCGGCGACCTGGAGGCGGCCGCCAGCGCGATCGGCTGGGGGATCTTCTACAACAGCGGCCAGACCTGTAACGCGGGCTCGCGCCTCGTCGTGCACCGCAGCGTGCGCGAGGAGCTGGTCGAGCGCATCGCGGCCCTCGGTCGGGAGCTGGCGCCTGGGGAGCCGCTCGATCCGGCGACGCAGCTCGGGTCCATCGTGGATGGTCGGCAACTCGACCGCGTGCTGGGCTACGTGCGCCTCGGCGAGGAGGAGGGCGCGCGCGTGGTCGCTGGGGGTGCCCGCGTACGTGAAGACAGCGGCGGGTATTTCATCCCGCCGACCATCCTGGACGGAGTCTCGAACGACTGGCGGGTGGCGCGCGAGGAGATCTTCGGGCCGGTGCTGACCGTCACGGAGTTCGAGGACGAGGACGATGCGCTGCGCATCGCCAACGACACGCCGTACGGTCTCGCGGCTGGCCTGTGGACCCGCGACGTCAACAAGGCGCATCGCCTCTCGCGGGCGATCCGGGCGGGCATCGTGTTCGTCAACACGTTCGACACGGCCGACGTCACCGTCCCGTTCGGCGGATTCAAGCAGTCCGGCTTCGGACGCGACAAGTCGCTGCATGCGCTGGACGGCTACACCCAGCTCAAGACCACCTGGTTCGACCTCTCGGGGGAGTGACTGGCGCCCATCCCGTGTCGGCTGGCGGTCGCCCATCCCGGCGCCCTCCCGGTCGCCCTTGCCGGCGCGGAATGCTCCCGCCGCGGAGTGCTCCCGCCGCGGAGTGCTCCCGCCGCCCGTTCCCAGCATCCGCCAGGCCATGCCCGCGCCCAGACGCACATATCGCCCCGGGCGATGTTCGAGGCGGACGCTTGCCGATGTCGCGCGAGAATCGCTGCTCTGCGATGCTCCGCCCGGCGAATGCGGTGCAGATATCGTCCCCGACGGTCATATCCAGTGCGGCAGCGCACGCTGGTCGCCGGCGGCGAGCTGTTCCGACTCCAGCATCGTCCCCGACGATATCTGCGATCTTTGGCCGCCCACCACGTGGGGACCGCCGCCTGGCGACCGGCCCGCGCGGCCACCACGTGGGTCAGCGCCACATCGTGGTACAGCGCGCGATGCCCGAGAGGGATATCGTGCGAGGCGACCACCCCGTCCCGAGCCGGCACCCCAGCGAGGTACTGCGTTGACCGACATCGATCCCCTCGTCGAGGCCCACGCGCCACGACGCCGGGCGGGGGGACGCCTCGGACACGATCGCCAGGTCGGGCCGCCGCAGCGCCCGTGGGCCCAACCACGCCTGCGCTACCGCCCCACGGAGGTCATCTCCGCCGACGAGCTCGAATCGATCCACCTCGCGTCGCTGCGGATCCTGTCCGAGATCGGCATGGACTTCCTCGACCTCGATGCACGCGAGGCGCTGCGTGCGGCAGGCGCCGAGACTTCGCCAGAAACGCAACGCGTCCGCTTCGATCCGGCCATGGTCCTCGAGCGGATCACGACGGCTCCGTCCGCCTTCACCCTGCACGCCACCAACCCGGCCCACCACCTGCGCCTGGGCGAGGACTGGATGGCGTTCGGGACGGTCGGCAGCCCGCCGAATGTCGCGGACCTGGATCGCGGCCGACGGATCGGTAACCGCGAGGACTATCAGAACCTGCTCCGACTCGGGCAGATGCTGACACCGGTCCACTTCCTGGCGGGCTACCCGGTCGAGCCGGTCGACCTGCACCACGGCGTTCGCCATCTCCACGCCACGTTCGACGCCCTGACGCTGATGGACAAGGCCATCCACTGTTACAGCCTCGGTCGCCAGCGCAACCTCGATGTGCTGGAGATGGTCCGGATCGCGCGCGGCATCGACGAGGCGGCGATCGACAACGAGCCATCCGTCTTCACCGTCGTCAACTCGAGCTCCCCGTTGCGCCTCGACGCCCCGATGCTCCAGGGCATCATGGCCTTCGCGGCCCGCAACCAGATCGTGTGCATCACGCCATTCACGCTCAGTGGCGCGATGGCTCCCGTGACCCTGGCCGGCGCGCTCGCCCAGCAGAACGCCGAGGCGCTGGCCGGGATGGTCCTGACCCAGGTCGTGCGGGCCGGTTCGCCGGTGATCTACGGAGGCTTCACGTCGAACGTGGACATGCAGTCGGGCGCGCCCGCGTTCGGGACGCCGGAATACATGCGGACGGCGATGATCGGGGGCCAGCTCGCGCGTCGATATGGCGTCCCGTATCGCAGTTCCAACGTGAGCGCAGCGAACTCGCTCGATGCGCAGGCCGCCTATGAGAGCGTGTTCAGCCTGTGGGGCGCCATCATGGGCGGCGTGAACTTGCTCATGCACGGGGCCGGCTGGATGGAGGGCGGTCTCCACGCGAGCTACGAGAAGATGATCCTGGACGCCGAACTGTTGGGCATGGTCGAGGCGTTCCTGGACCCCGTCGTCGTCGATGACGCGACGCTCGGTTTCGACGCGATCCGGGAGGTCGGTCCGGGCGGCCACTTCTTCGGCGCCGAACACACCCAGTCGCGGTTCAAGACCGCGTTCCACAAGCCGATGCTCAGCGACTGGCGCAACTACGAGACGTGGGAGGAAGCCGGATCCCCGCAAGTCCCGGCTCGCGCCAACAGGATCTGGAAGGAGATGCTCGCCGCGTACGAGCCGCCGCCCATGGATCCGGCCATCCGCGAGGAGCTCGAGGCATTCGTCGCCCGCCGCGTCGCCGAGGGCGGCGTCCCAACCGACTACTGACCCAGAGTGACGAGGGAAGGCCCGTGAAGCAGCACACCCAGGTCGTCGTCATCGGCGGCGGCGTCGTCGGCGCCAGCGTCCTGTACCACCTGACGAAGCTCGGCTGGACCGACGTCGTGTTGGTGGAGCGGCGCGAACTGACGGCCGGCTCCACGTGGCACGCGGCCGGCGGCATGCACACCCTCAACGGCGACCCGAACGTCGCTCGGCTTCAGCAGTACACGATCCAGCTATACGAGGAGATCCAGCGCGTCTCCGGCCAGGACTGCTCGATCCACCTGCCGGGCGGTCTGATGCTGGCCGACACGGAAGTCCGCATGGACTTCCTGCGGATGGCCCAGGCGCGCGGCCGCTACCTCGGCATGGAGCTGGACCTGATCACGCCGAAGGAGGCACAGGACCTGTTCCCGCTGCTCGACCCGCAGTACTTCGTGGGGGCGCTGTACGACCCGGTCGAGGGGCACGTGGACCCGTCCGGCGTGACCCGCGCCTACGCCAAGAGCGCCCAGCTGGCGGGCGCCGAGGTCTACCTGCACACACCGGTGGTCGGCCTCGCCCAGCGGACCGATGGCACGTGGGACGTGGCGCTGGAGAACGGCGAGTCGATCCACACCGAGCACGTGGTCAACTGCGGCGGACTGTGGGCGCGCGAGGTCGGGCGCATGGTCGGCATCGAGTTGCCCGTTCTGGCGATGCAGCATCACTACCTCATCACCGAGGACATGCCCGAGGTCGCGGCGCATGTCGCCAGCACCGGTCGCGAGATGCCGATGGCGCTCGACTTCAAGGGCGAGATCTACATCCGCCAGGAAGGCGGCTCGATGCTCCTGGGGACGTACGAACAGGCGTGCGTGCCGTGGTCGCCGAAGCAGACGCCATGGGACTTCGGCTCGCAACTGCTCAAGCCGGACCTGGAGCGCCTGACGCCGGAACTGTCCGTGGCGTTCAAGCACTACCCGGCGATGGGCACGACCGGGATCCGCCGCGTGGTCAACGGCCCATTCACGTTCGCGCCGGACGGCAACCCCCTGGTGGGTCCCATCCGCGGACTGAGCGGCTTCTGGGTGGCCTGCGGGGTGATGGCCGGGCTGTCCCAAGGCGGCGGTGTGGGCCTCGCCCTCGCGACATGGATGACCGCCGGCGACCACGGCGACTCGGGCATGGATATCTGGGGCATGGATGTCGCACGTTTCGGGGACTACGCGACGCTGGCCTACACCAACGCCAAGGTCCAGGAGAACTATCGACGTCGATTCCGGATCACCTTCCCGAACGAGGAGCTGCCTGACGCCCGTCCGCTGCTGACGACGCCCATCCACGACCGTCTGACCGAGGCGAACGCGGTGTGGGGTGCCACGTTCGGGCTGGAGCACGCCCTGTGGTTCCAGGAGGCAGGCCTCGAGCCGAAGGAGGAGGTCACCTTCCGGCGCTCCAACGCGTGGTCGCAGGTCGTCGCCGAGGTTGCCGCCGTGCGCGAGCGCGTCGGCATGACAGAGATCTCCAACTACGCCAAGTACCGCGTCAGCGGGCCGGGCGCTGAGGCGTGGCTGTCCTCGCTGCTGACGGCCCGGATGCCCGCCCCTGGCCGCATCACGCTGACGGCGATGCTCAACGACGCGGGGCGGATCGTCGGCGAGTTCACCGTCGCGCGCGCCTCCGACGCGGACGAGTTCCACCTGTTCGGGTCGCTGCCGGCCGAGATCCACCACTCGCGTTGGTTCATCCACCACCTACCGGCCGAAGGGTCCGTCCGCTTCGAAGTACTGGGCCTGGGCCTGGTCGGCTTGTCCGTGGCGGGGCCGCGCTCGCGGGACGTACTCCAGGCCGTCGCCCCGGACCTGGACCTGTCCACCGAGGCGTTCCCGTTCATGACGTTCCGGCGCGTGGACCTCGGGATGATCCCGGTCCACCTGGCTCGGATCAACTACGCAGGGGACCTGGGCTACGAGCTGTGGGTGGCACCGCAGTATCAGCGCGCGCTGTTCGACGCGATCGTCGCCGCCGGCGAACCGCACGGGCTCCGGCTGTTCGGGATGCGCGCGCTCATGTCGCTCCGGCTCGAAAAGAGCTACGGGACGTGGTTCCGCGAGTACCGACCCACCTACACCGTGCCCGAGGCAGGCCTGCAGCGCTACGTCCGGCTCGATCACGACTTCATCGGGCGCGAGGCGTACGAACGGCAACTCGCGGCTGGTGACCCGGAGCGGCGGCTCGTGGCGATGGTCGTCGAGCCCGATCCGGACGACCCGGCCGACGTCATCGGCGACGAGCCGATCTGGCACGACGGGCAGGTCGTCGGCTGGGTCACCTCGGGCGGGTACCTGCACAGCGTTGGCGCGTCGCTCGCCCTGGGTTACGTGCCGGCCGCGCTGGCCTCGGCGGACGGTCCGGGTGGCTCCGGTTTCGAGATCGAGATCATCGGGCGCCGCCGGCCAGCCCGGCTCCAGCTGGACCCGATGTTCGACCCGACTGGCGCCCGGATGCGCCAGTGACGGAGGCCCAGGGCCCCGCAAGTCCGGCCGCTGCGACACCCGCCGCCGCGACACCCGCCGCCGCGACACCCGCCGCCGGACCCGCCGCGGCTCCGGAGCGCGGCGGACGGATCGTCGTCGATGGGCGTCCGTTGGCCTTCGAGCCGGGGGACTCCGTGGCGATCGCCCTCGTCCGTGGCGGCGAGCCGCCGGCCCGCGGCGGGACGTTGTGTCTCGCCGGCGATTGCGGGAACTGCCTCGGCGTCGTCGATGGCATCGCCTACGTGCGGACCTGCCAGGTGGCGGCACGGCCCGGGACCCGTGTGGAGCGGCATCCGGCCGACGGGAACCCGCGACTCCCCGTGGTGGACGGCGGGAACCCGGTCGCGGCACCGCGCGGTGCTGACGTCGCGGTCCATCGCCGCCAGGCCGAGGTCGTCATCGTGGGCGCCGGCGACAGCGGCCGGCGAGCTGCCGCGGACCATCGTGACGCGCTCGTCCTGGACGCAAGCGTGGGGAACGAGGTCGTCGCCGTCTACCCCGGTCCGACCGTCGTGGCCAGAACGCCGGATGGCATGCTCCACGTCGAGACCGAGCGGATCGTCGTGGCGACCGGCGCCGCCGAGATCCAGCCGGTCTGCCCGGGCAACGACCTGGATGGCCTGCTGACGCCGCGCGCGGCCGACCGATTGCGGGCCGCCGGCGTGGCGCTGCCGGAGCCCGTGGTGACCGTCGGTCCGGAACTGGTCCGGCTGGAGGGCGATGCCGCGGGACGGGTCACGACCGTCGTCACAGCGCAGGGCTCGACCCCCGCCCGGACTGCCATCGTCGACCTGGGCCGCGCCCCGCGCGACCTTCTCGCGCGCATGGCCGCGCCCGGGACCAGTGTCGTAGCGGTCGGTGCGGCCGCTGAGGAGCATCCGCTCCCGCCGGCACCCGTCGATCCCGATGCGGTCGTGTGCCGCTGCATGGCGGTCACCGTCGGCGATCTGGACGAGGCGTGGTCGCACGGTTTCACCGAGCTGGAACTGCTCAAGCGGGCGACCCTGGCCGGCATCGGCACCTGCCAGGGGGGAGCATGCCTGCCCCACGTCCGGGCATGGATCGCCGCGCGGACCGGGGTGGTCCCGGATCCGTTCACGGCCCGGCCCGCGTCGCGCCAGATCACGCTCGCCGAGGCGGCCGCCGACACGACGGTGGACGTGTTCCGGCGCACGCCGCTCCACGACGAACACCTTGCCCTCGGCGCCCGGATGGATCGGTTCGGTGCCTGGTGGCGGCCCTGGCACTACGGCGACGCGGTCCAGGAGTACTGGGCCGTCCGCGAGGGCGTATCGATCGGTGACGTCAGCACGCTGGGCAAGCTCGTCGTCAGCGGACCCGACGTCGTGGAAGCGCTCGAGCGGATCTACCCGTGCCACATCGCGGACATCGCGGTCGGCCGCTCGCGCTACGCGCTGCTGCTCAACGAGCGTGGCCACGTCATGGACGACGGCATGATCGTGCGTGAGTCGGAGACCCGATTCGTCCTGTCGTTCACGTCCGGTGGCGCGGCCAATGCCGAGATGTGGTTGCGCGACTGGATCGACACCTGGGGGCTCCGCGTCCACGTGATGGATCGGACGATGTCGCTCGCCGCGATCAACGTCACGGGGCCGCTCGCCGGGGAGCTGCTCGGGCGCCTGGGGCTTCCGGAGCCGCCGCGATTCCTGGGACACGTCCATGCGGAGATCGCCGGCGTCCCATCGCACGTCATGCGCCTGTCGTTCACGGGCGAGGCCGCCTTCGAGCTGCATCACCCGATCGATCGCTCGGTCGAACTGTGGCGGGCCCTGTTGGCGGCCGGCCGCGACCTCGGGATCCGGCCCCACGGCCTGCAGGCCCTGTTCGGGATGCGCCTCGAGAAGGGGCACGTCATCGTCGGCATGGACACCGAGCTCGATACGACGCCGCACCGGATCGGGATGGACTGGGCGGTCCGCATGGACAAGCCCCGGTTCATCGGCCGGGCGGCGCTCGAGCGGACCGCGAAGCTGCCGGACGACCGCCGATGGGTCGGTTTCTCGATGGATGGGCCCGCGCCGGTCGAGGGGACGCCGATCTTCGATGCCGGGGGTCGCGAGATCATCGGCAACGTGACCGGGAGCTGGCACTCCCCGCTGCTCGGTCGCGCGCTGATGCTCGGCTGGCAGCGCCGGCCGCCGCACCAGGACCGCGTCCTCATCGATGGTCGCGAGGCGGTCGTGACGGCCACCCCGTTCTACGACCCGGAGGGCCATCGTGCCCGCGCTTGAGCGACGCCCCGGTATCCGCGTCGTGGCCGATCCGGTCGCGATCGATGGCGCCCGCTGGGCGGGCGACGCGCCGCTGATCCTGCGCCTCGCGCCCGATGAGGCGCTCGGCCTCGGCGCGACCGGCGTCGAGGTCGACGATCCGCATGCGATCGTCGTCGAGGAGGCCGGCTTCTCGGCTGCTGCGGTCGACATCGACGACGTCAACGCCCACATCGAGTGGTCGCTCCCGACCGATCGACCGGCGCTCGCCCAAGGCTCGATCGCCGGCGTGCCGGCCAAGCTGTGGCTGACCGAGGAGGGCGCCACGCTCGTCGTCCAGTCGGCCTGGGCGGCCGATCTCGCCGATCGCCTCGGGTGGTCGCGATGAGCGAGTACACCCGGACGCTCCTGCCGATCCGCTGGCCGGACGGCCCACCGAAGCGGACCTACGACGTGGTCATCATCGGCGGCGGCGGGCACGGCCTGTCCACCGCGTACCACCTCGCCACGCGTCATGGCATCACGAACGTCGCCGTCATCGAAGCGGACTACATCGCCAGCGGCAACACCGGCCGCAACACGACGATCATCCGGGCCAACTACGGGATCCCCGAATCGATCCGGTTCTACCAGCACTCCCTCGAGCGCTACCAGGCGCTGGAGGAGGAGACCGGCGCGGCGATCCTGCACCAGACCAAAGGGGTCATCTGGCTCGCCCATACCGAGATGGCGATGCGCACGGAGCGGGCACGGGCGGCGATGAACCAGGCCGTCGGTGGACAGACCTACATGCGCACGCCGGCGGAGCTCAAGGCTCTCGTCCCGCAGCTCGACCTGTCCGGCGGCGGCCGCTATCCCGTCCTTGGCGGTTCGCATCACGTCGAGGGAGCGACAGCGCGCCACGACCGGGTCGCCTGGGCCTTCGCCAGCATCGCGTCCCAGCGCGGCGTCGACATCTTCCAGCACATGGCGGTCACCGCGATCCGCCGCGACCGCGACGGCGTGCGGGTCGTCGGCGTGGACACCACCGCCGGTCCGATCGATGCCGGCGCGGTCCTGTCCGCGGCTGGCGGACGGGTGACCCAGGTCGCCGCGATGGCCGGCCTCCGACTGCCGGTCCGGACGCATCCGCTCCACGCCTTCGTGACCAATGACTACGCGCAGGGCCTGCCGGTGATCCTGGCCTCGACCGAGCTCGCCTGCTATGTGTCGCAGACGGACCGCGGGCAGATGCTCATCGGGGCGGAGTTCGACAGCCAGCCGTCGTACTCGCGCCAGTCGTCGTACAGCGCGCTGCGCTCATACAGCTACAAGATCACGCGCCTGCTGCCGTTCCTGCGCGACATGCGGATCTTGCGAACGTGGGCCGGCATCTGCGACATCTCCGTCGATTTCTCGCCGATCATGAGCGCGACCGGCATCGATGGCTTCTACGTGACGACCGGGTGGGGGACCTGGGGGTTCAAGGCCATCCCGGCCGGCGGCGAGGGCATGGCCGAGCTCATCGCCACGGGCCGGCCGCCGGCGCTGATCGCGCCGTTCTCGCTCGATCGATTCCGGCGAGATCACCTGCTGGCCGACGCCGGCTCGACGGGGACGCGCTGATGCACCACCTCGATTGCCCGCGCTGCGGACGACGACCGCTCGAGGAGTTCACGTTCGGCGGCGAGCGCCGGGCCGTGCCGGACTCGATCGTCGATCCCGACGAGCGCGACTTCGATGAGGTCTGGATTTTCGAGAATCCGCTGGGTCCCACGACCGAGCGGTGGTTCCACGGGCATGGCTGCCGGCGCTGGCTGACCGTTCGCCGCGACACCGCCATCGATGTCGTCCTGGAGGTCCGGTGACCACGTTCGCCGACCGGACGTGGGAACTCCAGCTGCGCGGTCGTCTCCGATTCGGAGCGGGCGCGATCCGGACGCTGCCCGAGGTGGTCGCCGCGGCCGGTGCCCGGCGAGCGTTCCTGGTCACCGACCCGGGCGTGCTCGGTTCCGGTGTCATCGATCGCGTCGTGCGCATCCTGGCGGCCAGCGGCATCCAGACCGGCGTGTACGCGGAGGTCGAGCCGAACCCGGGCACGATGTCGATCCTGCGCGGGAGCGCCGCGCTCGCCGCGTTCGGGGTCGAGGGTACGGTCGTCGTGCCGGTCGGTGGCGGCTCATCGATGGACTCGGCCAAGGTGATCTCCCTGCACGCCGCGAACGGCGGCTCGGTGCTGGACCTGGGCTATCACCGCGACGACATCGTCCCGGGTGGGCCGGTCATGGCTATCCCGACCACCGCCGGGACCGGGGCGGAGACCAACACGTACGGCGTCATCACCGACGAGGCGGCCGGGCGGAAGGACTACGTCGGACATCCATCCCTGCTCCCGCTCTGGTCCGTCCTGGATCCGGAGCTGACCGTCGGTCTCCCGCCCGCCGCGACCGCCGCCACCGGGGTCGATGCGATGACCCACTCGCTCGAGTCGCTGTTCTCGCGCACCCCGAATCCGTTCGCGGAGGGCATCGCGCTGCAGGTGATCCGAACCGTGCGCGAGTGGCTGCCGCGGGCCGTTGACGACGGCACGGACCTGGAGGCGCGGTCGCAGCTGCTGATGGCGTCGCACCTGGCCGGGATCGGGCAACAGAGTGGGACCGGGGTGGGTCTTGTCCACGCGCTGGGGCACGCCATCGGGACGCGCGGGCGGCTGCCTCACGGTCTGGCGCTTGCCGTCGTCATGCCCGAGGTGATGGCGTTCTACGCCGCCGAGCCGGGGCTGCGCGACCGCGAACTGGCTCTCGTGGGCGTCGCGCTGAGGGCCGCGTCACCGACCGAGTCCGCGGCCACGGGCGCAGTCGCGGCGATCGGTGCCATGCGCGGATTCCTCGCCGAGCTCGGTCTGCGGCCGTCGCTCCGCTCGCTCGGGTTCGACGAGGCGCTCCTCGACGTCGTTGCTCAGGATGCCATCGACGACGCCGCGATCAACAACTCCCCGCGTCTGCCGAGCCTCGTCGAGGCACGCACGATCCTTGGGTCCGTGCTCGGCTGAACGGCAGCCCCGACAGCAGCCCGATCAGCCGGGGGGCCTCAGCGGCGGACGAGGACCACGTTCGCGAAGGTGTAGTCCAGGTCGACACGTGTCCAGTGGACGATGGCCTCACCGCACGCTGCGTCGAACGCTCCGACCGGTTCCAGCCCGGCCTCGCGGGCCAACGCGACGAGCTCATCGATCCCGTCCGGACCGAACACCTTCACCGGCCCGCCGTAGGCTTCCTTGCCCGCCACATCCAGAGGCTCGCACCAGAAGTCGGTCGAGGTGATGAGCACGCCGCCCGGGCGCAGGATCCGCGCCATCTCACGCACGTACGACGCGGGGTCCACCCCGTGCTCGATGACGCTCAGGCACGCCACGGCCCCGAACTCCCCATCACGGAAGCGGGTCGCCGTCAGGTCCATCGGCTCGTACTGGATCGAGCCGTGGCGGACCGGCGACTCGTACACGAGATCGATGCCGTGGAGCTTCCGGAAGTCGTACATCCACAGCCAGGTCAGGTAGCGCGAATATCCGGGTGCGCCAGCCTCCAGCACGCGATCGTCGGGCGTGCACCGCGCCAGGGTCTCGCCCAGGGCCACGAGCAGGTCCCAGTTCTTGGGGTCATCCGGGTGCGCCGGGAGTCCGCAGCGGGCGACCTCGGCGACGGCAGCAGTGGCATCCGCCGGGGACTGCAATACACCGTCACGCCACGGCTCCCAGATCGCGGCCGACGGCCTCGCGGGATCGAGCCGACCACCGTCGGCCAGGATGCGCTTGCGCAGCGCTCGATCGGCCGGCGGGTCGCGTCGATCGCGCAGGTATCGCCGGATCTCCGTCCCGGCGCGTCGGCTCAGCTGACGGGCGGCGCCGATGGGTCCGCCCGGCCCGCCGCTCACAGCCGGCGCCCGTCGGTCACAGCCGAGGCCCGCAGCTCACAGCCCGGCCCCGCCGAGCCTGGCCTGGCGTTCGGCCTTGCGCTGCGCCGAGCGGTCCTCGTGGACGGCCACGACCTCGGCTGGCGAGCCCTCGATGATGAGCTGCCCCTTCTCGAGGAGCATGGCCCGGTTGCAGTACTCGGTCACCCAGGCCATGTCATGGGTGACCAGCACGATGCCCTTGGCGGCACGCACGAGTTCGATCACGCGGGCCTTCGACTTCGCCCGGAACTCGGCGTCGCCGGTCGCGAGGACCTCGTCGAGCAGGAGGATGTCCGGGTCGACCGAGGTGGCGATGGAGAACCCGAGGCGCGCGCGCATGCCCGAGCTGTAGGTCTTGATCGGCGCATGGATGAACTGGCCCAGGTCGGCGTACTCCACGATCGACGGCAGCAGGTCACGGACGATGGTGTCGTCGAGGCCCATGAATGCGCCGGCCAGCAGGATGTTGTCCGTGCCGGACAGTTCCTGGTCGAAGCCGGCGCCGAGCGTCAGCAGGCTCGAGATGTGGCCGTTGACCTCGACCGCGCCCTCGGACGGCAGGATGATCCCGGCAAGGACCTGGAGGAGCGTGCTCTTGCCTGCGCCGTTGGGCCCGATGATCGCCAGGGATTCTCCGCGCTCGACGCCGAATGACACGTCGCGCAGCGCCCAGAACGACTCGAGCGCCTCGCGCGCGAACACCTGGGCGATCGACTGGCGGATCGTCGTCTTCTTCGTGAAGCGCAGGCTGTAGCGGACACCGATATCGGTCGCCTGGATGGCCAGCGGCCCACGCGGGTGCGCGATGGGCGGGGGTGCCGCAGCCTCGTCGGCTGCGATGGCAGGCTCCACGCTCACAGGACCTTCGCGAACTGCGGTTCGAGCCGCTTGAACACGATCGCCGTGATGGCGATGAGGATCAGGCTCGCCACGGTCAACGCCAGAAGGCCGTTCCAGTGCGGCATCATCGGGGCACCCTCCGCGGTGCCATAGATCACCGCTCGATAGGACTCGAACAGGATCGCCATCGGGTTCGCGTGGGCGATGAAACTCAGGACATGGTTCTGCTTGAAGATCGCCGTCCCTTCCAGCAGCGTGAGGCTGTACAGCCCAGGAGAGAGGTAGAACCACAGGCGCAGCATGTGGCGCAGGACGTTGCCGAGGTCGCGGAAGAACACGTTCACCGCCGACACGAGGAACGCCACACCGAGCGTGAACAGGTACTGGACGACGGCGATGACCGGGATCAGGACGAGATAGGGCGAGATCCGGTCCGCATACAGCAGCATGATCGCGAACAGTGGGATGAGCCCGAAGCCGAACCCGACGACCCCGGCCGTCGTGGCCGCCACGGGCAGGACGATCTTGGGGAACTGGATCTGCTTGATGAGCTTGTCCTGGCTGACCACGGAGCTCACCGCGTCGTTGACGCTGGTGGTGAACCACTTCCAGGGCAGGATCGCGGCCAGGATGAACAGGGGGTAGTCCGGCGTCTGGCGGTTGAGGATGAGCCCGACGAAGACGACGTAGACGAGCATCTGGAGGAGCGGGTCGAGGATCCACCAGAGGTTGCCGAAGAACGTGTCGGCGCCCTTCTTGCGGATGTCGGCCTGCACCAGATAGCGGACCAGGCGGCGTCGCGATCGGATGTCGTCGACGGCGTCGCGGAGCAGGCGCCCCGGGCCTGGACGGGTGGCGGCGTGCCGGAATGCGGCGGGTACATCGCTGGTCGCGGACATCGCGCCGAAGGGTAGCATCCGAACACGCTGCGGCTCGCGGCCCGTGGCCCGCAGCGGCTCGTCCAGCCCCGGTAGGTGCTGCCCGCCGCCAAGGCCGGGCGCGGCTATCCTGAGCCGCGACATGCGCTGGAGGACCCTTTGACCGAATCGGATCGCCATGACGGACAGCCGGACCGCCGGGTAGCCGTCATCGGCCTTGGCTACGTCGGGCTGCCGCTGGCCATCACGTTTGCCGAAGCGGGCCTGGACGTGGAAGGCGTGGACGCATACCAGGGCCGCGTCGATGAACTCAACGACGCCCATTCCCCGATCGACGACGTCTCGGATGACCGCCTCGCTGCGGCCCTGGCCGGCACCCTGCGCGTCGTCGGCCCGGATGCGGCGGACCTCGGAGCCGCGGACGCGATCTTCGTCTGTGTCCCGACGCCGATCACGACGACGAAGGACCCTGACCTCGCGCCGGTGCTGGCAGCAGCCCGCACGATCAAGGGCGGCCTGCGCGCAGGGCAGCTGATCATCCTGCAATCGACCACGTTCCCCGGCACGACGACCGGCCCGTTCCGCGAGGTGCTGGAGGAGACGGGACTCAAGGCCGGCACGGACTTCGATCTTGCCTTCGCGCCCGAGCGGGTGAACCCCGGCGACCCGGCCAGTGCAAGCAAGGGGGTGCCCCGCCTCGTCGGTGCCACGACCCCGGCGGCCACCGAACGCGCTGCCGCGCTCCTGCGCCACATCAACGACCACGTCGTGACGATGTCCTCGCCGGACGCCGCCGAGCTCTCCAAGCTCCTCGAGAACGTGTTCCGCAACGTGAACATCGCCTTCGTCAACCAGCTCGCGCTGCTGTGCGAGCGGATGGGCCTGGACGTCTGGGAGGTCATCAACGCCGCCGCGACCAAGCCCTTTGGGTTCATGCGCTTCACACCCGGCCCGGGCGTCGGGGGCCACTGCATCCCGGTGGACCCCTACTACCTCGCCTGGCGGGCGCGCGAATTCGACTTCATCGATCGCTTCATCGAGCTTGCCGGTGACATCAACTTCGCCATGCCGCGCCACGTCGTCGACCTCGTGGCCGAGGCGCTCAACGACCGCAGCCTGGCGCTCAAGGGCGCGAAGGTCGGGGTCCTGGGCGTCGCGTTCAAGCCCAATGTCCAGGACGCGCGCAACTCGCCGGCGGCCGACGTCATCGCCCTGCTCGCCGGCCGTGGCGCGGACATCCGGTTCCACGACCCCCACGTGCCGTCGTTCACGGACGCGGACGGCGTCGTGCGCGGAGTGACGCCACTCGATGGGCTGCTGGGCTGGGCCGACGTCGTCGTGGTGGTCACGGCGCATGCCGCCATCGATTGGCCGACGGTCTACGAGCGTGCGGCGCTCGTGGTCGACACGGTGGACAGCTCGCGCGGGCACGCGACCGGGGAGCGACAGGTCCTGCGCCTGGGGGCCGGCTGGTCGAAGGGCTCCTGACCGTGCCCGACGCGCCGGAGGGACCGCTGGAGGAAGCGCCGGCGAGGGCCGCGCCCACGGCCCTGCGCCCCGTCCTGATGATCGTCCACAGCTACGTCGCCGAGGACCCGCGCGTCCGCCGCGAGGCCGAGGCCCTGGTCGCCGCCGGCCGCCCGGTCACCGTGATCGGCCTGCGACCGCCGGGCGGCTCGGCCCGGCTGGACCTCGGCGGCATCGATCTCCACCAGCTTGACGTCCAGCGCCACCAGGGCGCCGGCCTCGGCACCTACCTGCGCGAGTACCTCGCGTTCCTGGCCCGGTCCATGGTCGCCGCCGTCCGGCTCCACCGACGGCAGCGGTTCGCGCTCGCGCAGGTGCATTCCCTGCCCGACTTCCTCGTCGTCGCCGCGCTGCCGCTGCGACTCGTCGGCGTCCCCGTGCTGCTCGATCTCCACGAGGCGATGCCGGAGTTCTTTCGGAGCCGCTTCCCGCGGGCCGCCAACCGCTTCGTGCACCGACTGCTCGTGCTTCAGGAGCGCCTGTCGATCGCCGCGGCGACGCACACGATCACGGTCAACGACGCGATGCGCGATCGGCTCATCGGGCTGGGTGCCGATCCCGACCGGACCGGCGTCGTCATCAACAGCCCGTCGCTCGCCCGTTTCGACATCACGGCCCATCCGCGCCGACCATTCCGCACCGACGGGCGCCTCAGGTGCATCTACACCGGCGCCGTCACGCCGACGTACGAGCTGGATGTCGCCGTTCGGGCCATCGCGCGCATCGCCACGGACCGCCCGGACCTCGACGTCATCCTCGATGTCTACGGTCGCGGCGACTCGGAGGACGCCATCACGGCGCTCGCCGCCGAGCTTGGAGTGGCCGACCGCGTCGTGCTCCACGGCCGCATCCCGATCGACGACGTGCCGGCCCAGGTCGCGCAAGCGGACATCGGCCTCGCGCCGACCCGCCACGACCCATTCACCGATATGAGCCTGTCGACCAAGGTGTTCGAGTACGCCGCCATGGGCAAACCGGTCGTCGCCTCGGCCCTGCCGATGGTCGAGCGGACGTTCCCCACCGGGACCGTGGCGGCCTACCGGCCCGGCGATCCGGTGGCGATGGCCACCGCGATCCTCGCCTTCGTCGACGATCCGTCGGCGCGCGATCAGGCCGTCGAGCGGACCGCGGCGATCGTCGAGGGGAGTGCCTGGGAACAGGCATCGCGCGTCTACCTCGAGCTGGTCGACCGACTCATCGGAACCGCGTAGTACCATACCGCGGCCCATACCCAGCCCCGGCACCCGCCGGTCCGCGTCGATAACTGCCATAGGGAACCCGTCACCCCCATGACCCTTCGAGCCCAGCCCGTCGTCAAGCGCACCCAGAAGCCGTCCTGGGAAAGCCGCGACCGCCGGAACTTCTACCTCAACCTCGGATTCGGCCTCGTCGTCGCGGCCGCGGTGCTCATCCTGCTCGCCGCCATCGGCGTCTCGTACTACAACGAGAACCTGGCGAGCGTCGGCAGCGTGGCCGGCCAGCCGATCAGCCGCAGCGAACTGCGCGACCGCGTCACCATCGAGACGTGGCGCCTGAGCGAGGCGGAGAGCCGCGTGCGCACCCAGTTCGTCGCCGGGCAGGTCACCCAGGCCGAGCTGGATCAGCAGAACCAGATCATCGGACAGCAGAAGAGCCAGGTCGTCTCGATCTCGCTCGAGCGGATCATCGACAACCGGATCCAGGCCGGCCTCGCGACCGAGGAAGGGATCACGGTCACCGATGCCGACATCGATGCGCGCCTGCTCGAAGAGGCGACCACCCCGGAGATCCGCCACGGCTGGGTGATCGAAGTCGAGCCCGTGACCGAGGAGGGTGCACTCGAACCGACGGCGGCCGACATCGCCGCCGCCCGCGCCACGGCCGACAAGGCGCTCGCCGACCTGCGTGGCGGTGCGACCTGGGACGATATCGCGCGGACCGTCTCGACCGATGCGTCCACGGCCCAGCAGGCCGGCGACCTCGGCTGGATGTCTGCCGAGGACCGCCAGACCGACGAGGCCTTCCTGATGGCCCTGTTCGCGGTGGCCCAGGACGCCCCGACCGACGTGGTGGAAGGCGAGGACGGTATCTTCCGGATCGGGCGCGTCACCCAGATCGCGGCGGAGTCGGTCGACGGCGCGTACGAGGACAAGCTCGCCAACGAGGATGTCGACCTGCTCAAGTACCGCGAGGTCGTACGCGGCGACGTCATCCGCCAGAAGCTCGAGGAGCAGGTCGTTGCCGAGGCGACGAAGCCTGGTCCGCAGCGAGACGTTCGTGAGATCTACATCGCGGAGAGCGACCCGGCCGTGCCCGAGACCGCGGTCAAGGTCCGGCACATCCTGTACTCGCCCAAGGACGATCCGGGTGGGGCCTCCAGTGGCGCGATCAAGCCGACGGATCCCGCCTGGGCGAAGGCCAAGGTGGACGCCGATGCCGCACGCAAGAAGCTGACGGCCGACCCCGACCTGTTCGACTCGATCGCCCGTACGGAAAGCGATGAGCAGAGCGCCCGAGGGCTGGCGGGGTCGGGCGGCAAGCTCGGCGGCTACATCTACATCACGGACCCCATCAGGCTCGTCCAGGAATTCCTGGATGCAGTGCTGGCGCCGGGTCTGAAGGACGGCGAGATCGTCGGACCGTTCAAGACCGACTTCGGCTGGCACATCGCCCAGATCATGTATCACCCCACCGACGCCAAACGCATGGAGAAGCTCAAGACGGAGGCGGACGGCGTCGCGGACTTTGCAGCCCTGGCTCGCGACAACTCCGAGTCGGATACCGCGGGCCGCGGCGGCACCCTCGGCTGGGTGGCCAAGGGCCAGCTCGATGACACGCTCATCGACGCGATCTTCGGGGCGCCGATCGGCGGCACGTCGATCATCGTCGACCTGAAGGGCACCGGCCTGTACCTGTACCAGGTGATCGCCGAGGAAGACAGGACCCCCGAGGGCCGACAGCTCGACGAGATCAAGGCCACCGCCTTCAGTGACTGGTACACGCCAAAGAAGGCGGCCGTGGAGGTCGTCCGCGATCCGTCCATCAACGGCCTGACCTCGAGCTAGGCGCACGGGTGCTGGACGCGCTCCTTGCCGAAGCGCGACTGCGCTGGTCGCTCGATCCGGCCGACGGCGTCCAGATCATCACCCCGGAGCGGCTCATCGCGACGCCGCTCGAGGCCTCGCGACCGGTGCTGCTGGTGCCGGCGGCCGCCCTTGGGGGACGCCCCGACGCCGCGGTCGACGGCACGACCGGTGTCTCGGCACTCCCCGGTCGGCACGGACCGCGCGGCGCTGACGCCCTGTCGGTCCTGGCCCGCGCCTATCCCGCTGATCACCCGGTCGGGCGGTTCGGGGCCGTCGAGGGGACGACTGTGGGCGCGCTGACCCCGCAGGACCTCGCCGCCCCGCTGTACGTCTCGCCCCTGCCCGTGGAGTCGGCCGTCGCGGGGCCCTGGGCGATGCCCGCTATCAGCGCCAGGCTGCGCGCCCCGGACGGCTGTCCGTGGGACCGCGAACAGACCCATCAGTCGCTGCGCAAGCACCTGCTGGAGGAGGCCTACGAGGTCTACGACGCGCTCGAGGCGGGGGCGACTCCGGAACTCGCCGGCGAGCTTGGCGACCTGCTCCTGCAGATCGTCCTGCATGCGCAGCTCGCGGCCGAGGCCGGCGTGTTCGACCTCGCGGATGTGCAGGCGGCCATCGCCACGAAGATCGTGCGCCGCCATCCCCACGTCTTCGGCGAGGCCGAGGCGCGTACCGCGTCGGACGTGAACCGACAGTGGGAGCGCATCAAGGCCGCCGAGCGCGAAGATGCGGCCGGGGAGAGCGACGGGTCGACGGCCGCGCCGAAGGGTGCCCTCGACGGCATCTCGGCGTCGCTGCCGGCCCTTGCCGCCAGCCAGGAGATGCAGGAACGAGCCGCCAACATCGGCTACGACTGGCCGTCCATCGATGGCGTCCTCGACAAGGTCGCCGAGGAGATCGCCGAGCTGCGCGAGGCTGCCACCGAGGCGGACGCGGAGGGCGGCGATGTCGCGCACTGGGCCGAGGAGTTCGGCGATCTGCTGTTCGTGCTCGTCAACGTCGCGCGCAAGCGGGACGTTGACGCGGAGGCGGCGATGCGCGCCGCGAATGCCAAGTTCCGACGTCGGTTCGGGAGCGTCGAGCGGGCCGTTGCGGCCCAGGGGGTCGCGCTGCGCGACCTCGACTTCGACGCCCTCGATGCGCTGTGGGACGCCGCCAAGGCCCAGGAGAGGATGACCACCCCATGAGCATCGGCAATCGACCCCCCAGCGCCCGATCCGACGGTCGTGGCCCGCAGGACCTGCGGCCCATCAGCTTCGAGCTCGGCGTCCAGAAGTGGGCGGAGGGCTCGTGCATCGTGCAGTTCGGCGACACCCGGGTCCTGTGCGCGGCCACGATCGCGGATCGCGTGCCGCCCCACCTGCGCGGCAAGGGCACGGGCTGGGTGACCGCGGAGTATTCGATGCTGCCGCGCGCCACCGCCGAGCGGACGGATCGCGAATCGGCGAAGGGCCGGATCGGCGGCCGGACCCACGAGATCCAGCGGCTGATCGGGCGCTCGCTCCGAGGCGTGGTGGACCTGAACCGGCTCGGGGAGCGGACGATCACGGTCGATTGCGACGTCCTCCAGGCGGACGGGGGCACCCGGACGGCATCGATCACCGGTGGATATGTCGCCCTGGCTGCGGCGCTCATCACGTACGGCATGAATCGCCATCTCGTGGCCAAGGTCGCCGCGGTGTCCGTGGGGGTCGTCAACGGGCTGACGTTCCTGGACCTCGACTACAGCGAGGACTCGAAGGCCGACGTGGACCTCAACGTGGTCGGCACCGATGCCGGCGCCTACATCGAGATCCAGGGCACGGCCGAGGGCAAGCCGTTCGATCGGGCTGCGGCGAACGGCATGCTCGACCTCGCCGATGCAGGCCTCGCCCGCCTGTTCGAGGCGCAGGCCCAGGTGCTGGCCACGGTCCGGCGCTGACCGTCGTGGCGGTCACAACGACTCGGCCTCGCCTGGTCATCGCGACCCGCTCCGAGCACAAGCTGCGGGAGCTGCGCGAGTTGCTGCACCTGGAGCGCGGAGAGCTCGTGTCGCTCGACGACCTGGGCGTGCCTGGCGACCCCGAGGAGACCGGCTCGACGTTCGAGACGAATGCCGCCATCAAGGCGCGGGCGGCCGCGCGTGCCACCGGACTGCCGTCGCTGGCCGACGATTCCGGGGTCGAGGTCGATGCGCTCGGCGGGGC
>JBKJHI010000081.1:0-5275 GCA_046599085.1 Candidatus Limnocylindrales bacterium | reverse complement strand
CGTGACGCTTGGCGGGCTGCTCGCGTGGCGTGGGGCGGTGAAATGGCTGATTGGCGGCAATACGATACCGGTGGCAGATGAGACGTTTAAAGCGATCGGCAATGCTAATATCCCTGCGATGGTCGGCTGGGTTCTGGCCGGGATCGCTGTCATCGCGGTAATGTACTCTGCATACCGGCGTGCAAGTTCTGTCCAGAAATACGGCCTCGGCGAAGCAAATTATAAGAGCGAAATTCTCAAAGCTCTAATTCCCATAGGTGCCGTCATCGCATTCATCGCCGTGATGAACGCATGGCAAGGCGTGCCTGTTCCAGTGCTGATAATGCTCGCGGTGGCTCTGCTCGGGGCGTTTTTAACAAATTCGACCGTCTTTGGCCGCTATCTCTACGCCATCGGCGGCAACCCGGACGTCGCACGTCTCTCAGGCATCAACAACAAGCGAAACATCCTCAAGGTCTACGCGTTGCTCGGCGCGTTGACCGGCGTCGCTTCGCTAATATTCACCGCTCGCGTCGGCAGTGCCGCTCCGGATGCTGGCGTGTTGAAGGAACTCGACGCCATCGCCGCCTGCGTCATCGGCGGAGCCTCGCTCATGGGCGGACGCGGCACGATCTTCGGCGCATGCCTTGGAGCACTAATTATGGCAAGCCTAGACAATGGCATGTCGCTGCTAAACGTCCGCGATTTTATGCAGGACATCATTAAAGGCTCTATACTTGTAGCGGCGGTTGGGTTGGATATGGCTGGTCGAAAACAGGGTTAAGGAGAAAAAAGCGATGGAAAGACGTGAGTTTTTCAGGCGTTCGGGCGGCGTGGCCGCGGTTGGGATGTTGGGCAGTCTTATTCCCGGATCGTCCGTGGCCCTGGGCAATGTTGTAGCGGCAGTCTCACATATCGATCCCGCCAAGATCGCCCAGGACGAAGTCTTTTGGCGCAAAATAAGGTCTCTTTATGTTCCGCCGACAGATTTTATAGACCTCGATCACGCCAACACTTCACCAACATGCACGGCCGTATTCGATGCATTTACGAAGCGATCGAGACAACTGAGTCAGGCACCGGCGGAACGATTTGGGGAAATGTTGGAGTTCACAGGTGTTGACCTTAGAAAAGATCTTGCCGCACTTTTGGGAACTCAAGAAGATAGATTTGCCATGTTGCCGAACGCGACGTGTGGGCTAAACACAGTTCTGCACGGATTCCCGCTCGTCGCCGGTGACGAGATACTTGTGACAAGTCACGAATACCCGGACATGATCGAAACCATCATCCAGCGGAGCAAACGCGGAGGCGTGGTGATGAAAACGGTTGAGGTTCCCACGTTCGGCGAAGACAGGCTAGCTCTCGTGAGCCGGATCAAGCAGGCGATCACACCACGTACGAAACTCATCCTTGTTTCACACGTAAGTGCCTGGTCAGGCGAAATATTGCCTGTCACCGAGATCACGGCCGCAGCTAAGGAGCGCGGCGTTGCGGTTCTCGTCGATGCGGCGCAGAGCGTTGGTATGCTGGATGTAAACTTCGACAAGATCGGCTGCGATTTCCTGGCGAGCTCGCTTCACAAATGGCTGGGCGGGCCAATATGCACCGGAGTTCTTATTATGAAAAAAGAACATGTCGGCAAAGTCTGGCCGCTGCACCCGCCGTCATGGGACACGTCTCAGTATCCGATGGATATGTATGAATGGTCCGGCACGATCAACATGGCCGCCAATGCGTCGGTCGGTGAGGCAATCAAATTTCAAAAGATGCTCGGACAGGAACGCAAACTTGCCCGGATGCGGTATCTCGGCAAATATTGGCAAGAAAAGCTCAACGGCGACCCGAAAATACAAATATTGACGCCGCCCCAATCAGATCGATCTTTTGGCGTAGCGTCCCTGGCAGTAAAAGATATACCATCATCCGCTTTGTTCAGATACTTGCGTAAAGAAAAGAAAATCCTCGTTCAGGATAAAGCCGGGCGTCACTCACCCTTCGCAAACGCCATCCGTATTTCGCCCGGACCTTACACGACGCCGAAGGAACTTGATAGGTTTGTGGCTGCCATTAAAGATGTTGCGAGCGGCGGCCTTCCTGCGGAATATAAAAACAAGCCCGGTGATTAACCCCCGATAAAACTCATGGTCCGTGAGGGCTGGATGAACTCTGCGTCATTTATGTAATGACGCGGTTCTTTTTTCATGACGGCGTCTTCGATAAATTCAATGATCTCATCCCGTGATGCTCCGCTGCGCAGATGATCGCGGAGGTTGTGTTCGGTGGTGGAAAATAGGCAGGTGCGGATCTGGCCGTCGGCGGTTAGACGGATGCGGGAACAGGCTCCGCAAAACATCTCAGTCACTGGTGCGATGATGCCGATCTCGCCGGGCGAACCATCGGCAAACTCATATTTCCAAGCCGTTTCGCTGCCGCGAGAAGAGTCTTTCAATTCCAGCGGATAGACGCCGTTTATCGTCTCAAAGATCTCTTTGCCGGGCACCACATCCGCTCGGTTCCATTCGTGGCCGCTGTCGAGCGGCATAAACTCGATAAAGCGAAAACTCACAGCATTTTCACTTGCAAACTTGGCAAAATCCACGATCTCGTTATCGTTGCGTCCGCGCACCAGAACCGCATTTATCTTTACCGGATCAAAGCCAAATGCTTTTGCCGCCGCGATAGCCGAGAGCACTTCGTCGAGCCGGTCAACGCCGGTGATGTCATGAAAATTATCGCGATCGAGGCTGTCGAGGCTGAGCGTCACTCGGTCGAGTCCGGCGGTTTTTAACGCCTCGGCGTGTCGAGGGAATTCGTGTCCGTTCGTCGTCAAGGCGAGATCCTGCAGCTGGGGTTTGAGTTTTGCAAGCTGCTCGACCAGCGACACTATTCCTTTTCGCAGCATCGGTTCTCCGCCGGTTAGGCGGATCTTTTCGATACCAAGCGAAACGAAAATATCCGATAAATATGCGATCTCTTCGAATGTGAGGATAGTCTCTTTTCGTGCAAGCGGCGGTTCGCCGTTTGGCAGGCAATAAAAACAACGAAAATTACAGCGGTCGGTGAGCGAAATGCGCAGATCGCGAATTATCCGGTTGTGAGCGTCACGAAGCGGCATAGCTCGATAATACAGCAGTCAGTAGCTGGTAGTCAGCAGCCAGAAGGTTTTAGGGCTCTGGCGTTTCGCTTTAGCCCCGACAGTTTGGTACGTTTGATAGCTGAGCGGCGAAATCGCGTCACATATTCGTCGTGATCCATTTCGGCGAGGGAGTCGAGATCTAGGGATGTTTCACCGTTGCGGGGCTCAAAACGAGCTTCACCGGTCGGCTGCTCAAAGCGGTTCCACGGACACACCTCCTGACAAATATCACAGCCGTAGATCCAGCCTTCGAGATTGTCGGTGATGTCGGCAGGCAAGGTTTCGTCGCCCAGTTCGATCGTCGCGTACGAGATGCATTTCCGCGAATCGACGACGTAAGGTTCGACGATAGCGTTTGTCGGACACGCATCGAGACAGGCGGTGCAGGTGCCGCAATGGTCCTCGATGGTTTGGGTGTCGTATTCCAACTCGATATTTAGTAACAGTGAGCCAATAAAGACCCACGAACCGAGTTCTTTTGTAATGACGTTAGAATGTTTCCCAAGCCAGCCGAGCCCGGCTCTCACGGCCCAGGCCTTGTCCATCATCGGTGCCGTGTCGACACAGATCTTGCCATCGACTGACGGGTCTTCTGACTTTATCCAGGTCAATAATTCTGTTAGCTTTTCGCGCACAACATCGTGGTAATCATCGCCCCACGCGTAACGCGATATCTTGCCCTTATCGGCATCAGACTGATGCAGATGCGGGGTGAAGTAGTTAAGGGCAACGACGATAATAGATCTTGCCCCGTGAAATAAAAGGCGCGGATCACTGCGTTTCTCGGGTTCGCGTTCCATCCACGCCATCTCGCCATGAAACCCGCGACCGAGCCAGTCGCTCAAACGCAGACTCTCGCCCACGAGCGGTTCTGCCGCCACGATCCCGACTTTAGAGAAGCCGATCTCTGATGCTTTGACCTTTAACCTTTTGGCAAGTGACTGCATACATAGATTATCGACAAAAAAGGCCGGATGGCTAAAACCACCCGGCCGTGATCTATGTTCCAAGCCGGGGCTTAGAAGCTGAATTTTGCTCCAAACTGGAACTGACGCGAATCGTATGCAGCCGTCGGGCGACTGTAGTACTTACCATCGCTCCTACGTTGGCCAAAAGCATTAACATCCGTAAAGAATGGTGTTGCCGACCCTTCGTTAAAACGATTGAAAAGGTTAAAGCCCTCAGCGATCAGGTCAACACGGAAACGCTCGCCAAAACGGATCGCTCGCGAAAGACGCAGATCCATTGAAAAGAAACCGTGTGTTATACCACTGTTGCGAGGTAAGTTGCCGGTTGAAAACATCCCGTTCGTGATGAGGGGGGTGATGCAACCGACTGTTCCGGGAACACAAAGTGAGCCGTCGGCATTAACGCTTGGGCGATCGGTTTGGCCTGTCTGGTCATTATTTGCATCAACGTTTGTGATGATGTTGAACGGGCGGCCCGACGATAACTCGATGATCGGTGCAACCGTAAAGTCCGACAGGAACCGATGCCATCCGTCACCCGATCTCCAGCTCGTGGGCGAAGTCCACAGTCCGCTGAATACGAAACGATGTCGTTGGTCGAACAGCGAATCAGACCGCTCTGCCTTAAAGTTGTTTACATCCTGTGCGATGAGCAATGTCTGTAGATCCGACGAATCGTCGATCGAGTGTGACAGTGTGTAGCTCGCGAGGAATGTAAAGTTGTTGGAAAAGCGGCGTTTCAATTCGAGATTCAATGCCTGATATTTCGAGTTGCCATCCGAGATCTGTGCATTGACCGAACCGTAAGGAGTGATAGCTCCCGGAGTGCGGAGGCTGCCAGCTAATTGCGAGTCAAGGACGGCCTTTGTTACTGCGCCGCCAGAGAGTGCAAACGCGAGGAAATAATTCGGTGCGTTTGGTCGGAAGAAATTGGCGATCGCAGGGGCGATAACACGCTGGCCATTTGTATTGTCGACCGAGATTACGCCTGGGATCACGTTCGTAAAAGTATGTACAAGTCCCCCAGAATCCGTATAACCGCATGTTGTTGGGCTTACGGTCGCAACGGCCTGTGTGCTTGTTGGGTTTGTTCCGAAACAACGACGATAGTTCTGAATCTGCAACGCGGTATTAGGTGTGTTCAGATCAGTAGGATGAGGCAGGTGATGGGCTCCGACAAAAAGATACG
>JBKJHI010000216.1:0-2523 GCA_046599085.1 Candidatus Limnocylindrales bacterium | reverse complement strand
TCACTCGCTGGCGAACAGCAGGAAGATCGGCGGGAACGTCAAGGCGAAGCCGAGGCCCACCAGGATGAGGCTGGCCAGGAATGCCTTGCCGAAGTTGATCTCCTTGCCGCGCCACATCAGATGGAGCACGACCCACGAGATCGCGAAGGCGAGGACGGCCAGTGTGACCTTGCCGGACAACGGGCCGACCCCTTGCCCGATGCCGAAGCTGGTATCGAACTTGAGGAAGTTGTTGATGTCCGCACTTACCTCGTTGAGGGTCACGAAGAGACCGAGGACGAGGGACGCGATGCCCGATGCGACGAAGACCGCGGCGACGGGTCCGCTTGGTTTGGTATCGGTCTGGGAAGTCATGTCAGGCTCCTCGCTATGCGACCGGGGCTGCCTTCGTGATGAAGGCCCCGAACAGGCCCGCGACGCCGGCAGCGGCGAAGGCCAGGACGAAGAAGACGATGATCGCGCGGCGGATATCCCCGCGGCGGATCAGCTGTGTCCCGTAGTACAGGACCGCGAAGGCGACGGCCGTGGCGAGGAACGGCGCGATCCACGCGACGTGTTCCTTCCACTCCATCCCGAATTCGTGCCAGCCGGCGGTCTTCTCCTGGGCAAGGAGCAGATACCTCGGGAAATCGACAAGTGCCGCGGGATCCTTGAGATCGACGCCCTCCGGCGGCTTGGCTCGATACCAGGGATAGGCGATGAACGTGCCACTCAGGACCGTCAGCCAGGCCACGATGGCCATGACCCAGGTCCCGAGGAGCAATCGGGGGGTTCGCTCCCGGACGCCCTCCTCGGTGATGAGTCGATCTCGCAGACTCCACAGTCCCGCTAGACCCCCCGCGAACGCGAGGAGGAACAGCGTCCCGAGGATCAAGCCATGCAGGACGGTGTAGAGCTCTCGCTCGGTCAGTTCCATCCGATCCCTTCCTTTCTCCCGCGCAGTCGGCGGGGACGTCCTCAGGATGGGTCGGCGCCCCGCACGCTCCACGAGCCATCCGGCACTCACACGGAGGTCATTGGTCACCTATCTGCGCGTCCTCGGGCGAGGTCACTCGGGTGGTCGGCGATGCCGGGGCCACGATGCCACTCACCATCGACGATGCGCCAACCGCCGAGAAAGCGAGGGGCGGCGACGTCTCCCAGTCGACCGACGTGATGTTCACGCACCACGCAGGGGCGTTGGTCGGGTCCCCGGCGAACGCGGCGACCTCCGTTCGAGCTCGATCGATCGTCGGATCGTCGGCGCCCTGAAGAGCCTCGCCGGGTCTCGGACACGCGACCGCCGACGCGATCGCTCGCGCCGGCGGTCGGTGACGTCGCAGATCAGCCGACGTGGTGCGGCGGCTCGTCCGAACCCGGCAGCAGGAGGTCGGCGTCGAACGCCTTGTCGGCGTGGTCCCACTCCCGGTTCTCCGCTCGGGTCGAGAGGATGTGGAAGAGGACCCACAGCGCGATCCCGATGATCGCGAGGGGGATCTCTGTTCCCGGGGACGGATACGAGGAGTCGCTCGTGTTCGTGTCCAGTCCAGCGAGCTCGACGCGTCGTGAGACACGCAGGTTGCCGGCGGCCTTGAGGAGACGCGCCAGGACGTAGAACGGAGCGAAGCCGAGGACGGCGAACATGATCACGGCGCCGATCAGGTTACCGATCGGGTTGACCATCGGGAAGCCTTCAGCAGCGGCGCGGAACCACGGGGCGGCGCTGCCCGCCAGGGGGGCTGCCGCGGGATAGCCCCACAGCATGAACCCGGCGATGACGACCCCGAAGAAGCCGGAGTATCCGTGGACAGCGACGGCGCCGACGGCGTCGTCGATCTTGAACCGGCGCTCGACGTAGTAGTGGAGCTTGAACGCGAGGAACGCGCCCACGCCGCCGATGATCATCGCCTGGATCGGGTGATACAGGTCGTTGCCGGCCGAGGCCCAGCAGGAACTCGAGATCCCAGTGTCGAAGTGACGTTCCCGGATCAGGGCGAGGCGACGTCCTGACAGAGCCGGGTCGCCGCGAGCACCTGGTCACGACACCGCTCCACGAGGAAGCTGACGGCATCGTTTCGGCCCGCATGCGCGTCCGGGACTGCGTCCCAGGCCCGTAGCCAATCCTCGACGCTCGAACAGGTCCGTATGGCATCATCGAGCGGCGACGCCCCGTATGGTGGGAGTGCACGGGGATCGAGGTTCCTGAACGCGCCGATGCAAGCGCTATCGGCCTGCGTCGACGTGCAAGCGGCGACCGCGACGATGATCGACAGTGTCCACGCGGCCGCCCATCCGAGCGCGCCAACGCCCGCCGGTCCGGGTGGCCTCTGGCGAAGCATGGTTGGTCCTTTCGCTCCGGTCGACCGAGTCATGGGTGTCTCGAGGCGGCGGCGGTCCGTTTCGCGCGAGCCCCGTTCGTTCGTGTTGCGGATCACGGAGCCGCCTCAAAGGATGGAACGGGGCGCGCCGCAGCATCGGCCTCACTCGACGCGACTCCGTTCTCCTGGATATCCCGGATCAGCCACTCCATCTCGGCGATCTCGC
>JBKJHI010000198.1:0-8107 GCA_046599085.1 Candidatus Limnocylindrales bacterium | reverse complement strand
CTCACGGCGATCAAGCCGAGCGAGGGTACGTCGTCCAAGGCGACGCCCTCGCTCGATGACCTGAAGGTCCACGCGTCTGCGCGAACCCGGCCCGTCCAGGTCATCGAGCGAGGGCGTCGCCTTGGACGACGTACCCTCGATCGGCTTGATCGCCGTGAGGCGTCAGGCTGACGGATCCAGCTCCTGGCCCGGCGCGTCGCCATCGGTCGGGCTGACGCCCTCCACGATGGTTTCGTTGTCGTTGGAGGCCAAACGGTGACCTTCCACGTCGCTCTCGTCGTCGGCGACGATGGTCTCGTTGTCGTTCGACGCAAGTCGGAACCGGCGGTGATCGGTGGTGGGTCGTGGCGTGGACATCGTGCGTTTCCTCCTGCTCGAGCGAGACCAGGCTGGCGGCTCTCCGACCTAGCCTGCCCAACTCGGCAGCGCCGGCCATCGGTCATCCGACCTACGAGAGGTAGCGATTCGTTGGTTCGACGGGTCGGTCGTCAGGTCTCGAGGCGGGCCAGGTTGGCGCGGATCAGGCCGATATGCGGATGATCGTCGCTTACTGAGGCGCTGAGGAGCCGGAGCGCTCGCTGGTAACACGCGCGCGCCTCGTCGATGCGGCCCTGGACTCGGAGGACCGTGCCCAGGTTGTTGAGCGGGATGGCGAGCCGCGACGACTCGTCACCGAGCTGTGACGTCCTGATCGCCAGCACGCGCCGGTACAGGACCTCGGCATCGAGGGTGTCGCCACGCTGCTGCACGATGGCGGCGAGGTTGTTGAGGGCGACGGCGACTTCCGGATGGTCATCACCCAGCGCCTCCTGGAGTGGCACGAGGAGGTCGCGGATGGCGGCCTCGGCTTCATCATGCCGACCGAGGGCATCCAGGATCGCCGCGTGGGCGCTGCGGTCCAGCAGGGTGTCAGGATGCGCGTCGCCGAGGGCCTGGGATCGGATGTCGATGGCCCGACGCGCAAGGGGTTCTGCCGTCGCGTAGTCCCCTCGAGCATGCGCCACCCCGCCCAGGTTGTGGTACAGGCCAGCGAGGTCTTCTGGATCGGCGTCATCGATCGCGTCGACGATCGTCAGCGCCTGGCGATACGCAACCTCGGCTTCATCGAAACGCCCGCTGTACTTGAACGTCATCCCGAGGTCATTAAGGACGCCGGCAACCTCCGTGCTGGCGCTCCCGAACGCCGCGGTCGCCAACGTGAGCGCCTGTTCGAGCGCGCGCTTCGCCTCGGCGTATCGACCACGGGTTCGTTCGAGGGTCCCGAGAGCCGCGAGGGCTGCGGTGAGCCCGGCGTCGCGGCCCTTGTTTGCGGGAAGCGCCTCGGCCAGCGCGATGGCCCGGCGGACAAGGGCGTCGCTTGCCTCGATGTTGCCTCGATCCGCCTCCTCCAGTGCGCGGTCGGCGATCTCCTCGATCTCGGTAGGTTCGGGCACGGCGACGTTGGCCAGGGACCGTCAGTCTGTGCTCAGGCCGTCCGTGTCGTCGGCGTGGCTCGGGCGGACGCCTTCGACGATCGTCTCGTTGTCGTTCGAGGCGAGTCGGTGCCCTTCGACATCGACCTCGTCGTCGCTGACGGCTGTCTCGTTGTCGTTGCCGGAGATCCTGTGACCCTCGACGTCAACGTCGTCGACGCCAACGATCGTCTCGTTGTCGTTCGAAGAGATCCGGTGCCCCTCGACGTCGGGGCTGTCCTCATGGTCGGTCGTCTGCTTCGGTTCGGCCATCGTTCGCTCCCTCATCATGTGGGCGTGCCGTGGCCGGACGCCGTTGGAGCGCAGTATAGGAGGCGCCACGATGCGGTTTCTCGGTCGTTTCGCGCCGCAAACAGCCGGCGTCGTCGACCGCGGAACGTCCGGCTCAGCGATCCTGGATCGCGTTCCCGTCTTCGCGCCGGTGATCGGAGGCCAGGCTCCCGAGCGCGTCTGCATCGAGCGCATCACTTGGCACGCTCGCGACCCGCCCTGATGTTCGGGCCCGCAGCGTCGCGGTCCGTAGGCCCTGCGACAGCGCGGCGCGTTCGCCGACCACCGCCCCAGGACCGATCTCGGCGAGCTCGGTCCCGTCCACCTCCACGATGAAGATCCCGTCCAGGATGAGGTAGACATCAGTGCCCGCCTCGCCCTGGCGGACGAGCATGTCGCCAGCGTCGGTCGTCGTGATGGTCGGCTTCGCCCCACCGCCCATGATCGCGCTCGACAGGGACCGTTCCAGCGCGGACTCGACCGCCGCCACGACCGCCGGCGAATCCTGGGCGCCCCATGGGGTCCGGTCGCCGTACGACTCCTTGAACCACGTCACGAAATCGATCACGCCGGACTTCTCCACGAGCTGTCCGTCGCGGTCGTAGACCCAATGGCGCGGGAATGGGCTGGCGCCAACGAGCTCGTGGCTCGATGTCCCGTCTGCATTGATCGTCAGGGCCAGCGTCGTCCAGGCGATCGACGGCCAGAACTGGACGAACGGTGGGTGTGGCACGGGCCGGGGTGTCGGCAAGCCCATCCGGCCACCGATCGTCTGCACGAACCGGGCCGATGACGGACCAATCTCGGGTGCGGACTGGATATCCGGCAACTGGACCGCCGGGAACCGCATCGCTGCCGGCCCCACGCGCACGGTGGTGGCGCCGATGTGGCCCTGACCGAGGTGACCCGCATCCACGATCCGACCGTCCTCCACGTCGATGAAGGCCCGCAGTTCATTCGCCTCGCGGAAGCGGTCACTCGTTCGGAGCGCGTCGAGGTCCTCGAGGCGGTCCGGAGGTGGGGTGTCGTAGTGCGTCACGCCAAGTTCGAAGGGGATCCTGGACGGGCCCGTGATGGCCTCGGATGGGATCCACGAGATGGCTGTGACGGACGATTCGAACCGCTGGATGGCCACGACATCTCCTCTTGCGCGACCGGGCGGGTCGATGCTCATGTCAGTGTACGGAGCCGCGTGACGACGCGGTCGCCGCGTCTGCAACGCGCCTGGCACTGGGGCGCGTTCACCCGACGGCTGGCCAGGACGGGCCGAGGCGCTATCGTGCTCCCATGAGCAGTGGTGCGTCCTCGGAGCTACGCGACCTCGTCGGAAGCCTGACGGTGCTGGCGGATCGCCGGCTCGCGTCGATGCCCCGCAGCGAGGCGGCAGTGGGTCGCGCGCGCCAGCTCGCCGACCATCTGCGCGGCCATGTTCGTGTCCGGGCGGCTTCCCTGGACGCTCCACTGGTCGTCCTGCTCGTTGGCCCGACCGGTGCCGGCAAGAGCACGATCTTCAACACGATCGCCGGTCGCGCCGCGAGCGAGACCGGCGTGCTGCGCCCGACGACCCGTGTGGCCGTGGTCCTCGCCCACCCGGCAGATCGGGCAGCGCTCGCGGAGGGCGCGCTTGCGGCTGTCCCCGAGCAGGATCTGCGGTTCGTGGACGATCCGGACATCGAGCGTGGGCTGGCCCTCATCGACGCGCCCGACATCGACTCCATCGAGCACGCCAATCGAGCGCTCGCAGATCGCCTCGTCGAGGCTGCCGACCTGTGCTGTTTCGTGACGACCGCCACGCGCTACGCCGACCAGGTCCCGTGGGCCGTGCTCCAGCGTGTGCAGGAGCGAGGCCTGCCGTTGCTCGTCATCGTCAACCGCATGCCGGCCGATGCCGGCGACCGGGCCGAGGTGCTGGCCGACGTTCGGCGCCTGCTCATCGAGGCGGGTCTCAGCGACCTGTTGGCGGCGAGTGCCGATGGCCTGCCGCGGGACATCGTGTCCGTCCAGGAAGGCTCCCTGGACCCCGCTGGCGAGCGGCTCGCGGTCGGCACCATCGATCCAGTCCTCGACGAGATCACCCGACTGCGGGCCGATCGGGAGGCCCGCGTCGAGCTGGCTGCGCGGGCCCTGGCCGGCTCGATCGCCGGTCTTGGCGAGATCCTGGATCGGATCGCCGACGACGCCGACCACGAAGCGATCGATGTCGAGGCGCAGCGACGGATCGCGGAGCGCTCCTTCGCAAGCGCGCTCACGGCCCTGACCCAGGAGCTGTCGCAGGGAACGTTCCTGCGCGAGGAAGCCCTGCGTCGTTGGCAGTCGTTCGTCGGTGCGGATCAGATGACCCGCTTCTTCTCTGAGGGGATCGGTCGCATCCGCGGCGCCATCGCAGCGGTCTTCCGCCCGGCCACGGCCCCGGTCGCGGAGATCCGCGCGGCGACGACGGACGACCTGGTGGCCATCGCCCGGCTCCAGGCCGCTGAAGCGGCACGCCGGACGGCGACCGCCTGGACGGAGGACTCCGGCATGCGCCTGGCCGTGGCCGAGGACGCCGAGCTGTGGCTTCCCTCGGCCGATTTCGATCTCCGCCTTCAGGCACGCATCGAGGGCTGGATGCAGAGCATCGTGGAGGACATCCAGATTCGCGGACAGTCCAAGCGGACGCTGGCTCGCGGAGCGTCGGTCGGCGTCAACGTGTTGGGCACGGGGGTCATGCTCGGCTCGTTCCTGCACACCGGCGGCCTGACCGGGGCAGAGGTCGGAGTCGCGGCGGCGACAGCCTTCCTCAACCAGAAGCTGCTGTCCGCCCTGTTCGGGGAAGCGGCGATGGTCGAGCTCATCTCGGCCGCCAGGCGACGCCTGGAGGAGGCGCTGACCGCGACCTTCGAGGAGGAACGCGCCCGCTTCGATCGACTGTTGACGGCCACGGACGTCCTGCCGGAGCTGGCGCGTGCTCTGCACGCTGCCGCGGCTGAGGTCCGAGCCCTGCCCACGGCGGGCAGCTGACGTGCCGGACGTGCCCGTCGTCGGGACCCTGGATGCCGCGCTTGCCGGCTCCGACGATCGGCTCCACGCGTGTTTGGCGGTGCTCCTGGAAGCGGCGGACGCCGCGGACGTGCTCGGCCTGCCGACGACCGGCTTGCGGACCACGCACGCCGATGCGCTGGCCCGGGTGGGGTTCCCTGGCGATGCGTACGTCCTGGCCTTCGTCGGTGGCACCGGAGTCGGCAAGTCGAGCCTGCTCAATGCGCTGGCCGGCACAGCCGTCAGTACCGCATCGGTCCGGCGGCCGACGACCAGCGCACCCATCGCGTGGGTCCCGGCCACAGAGCGGGCTGCCCTCGTGCCGCTCCTGACGTGGATCGGCGTCGAGGACGTCCGTGAGCACACAGGTACCGACCTCGGGCCCGTTGCGATCTTGGATCTGCCGGACATGGATTCGGTGGCGAGCGACCACCGGGCCAGGGTCGAGGCGATCCTGCCGCGCGTTGATGCCGTGGCCTGGGTCACGGACCCCGAGAAGTACCACGATGCTGCGCTCCACGATGACTTCTTGCGGACCTGGCTGCCCAGACTGGCTCGCCAGGTCGTGGTCCTCAACAAGGCCGACCGATTGTCCGGCGACGACGCGCGACGAATCGCGCTGGACCTCGAGGCCGACCTTGCTGGCATGGTCGGCCGAGGTGCGCCCGTGCCGGTCGTCCGGACCTCGGCGGCTCCGGCTGACACCCGTGAGCCCGATCTGGCTGCCCTGCGCCGCTGGCTTGCCGATGGGGTAGAGGCCAAGCAGGTGATCCGGGCTCGCGTCGGGGCTACCGTCGTTGACCTCGCCCGACGGCTTGCGGCCGAAGCTGGCATCGATCCGGGACGACCGGCGACGCCATTCCTGGACGGGCCGGCGCGGATGGCCGCCATGGAGGCCGCCACAGCCTCGGTCCTGCGGGTGATCGACCTCGGCGGCCTGCAGCGCCACGCTGAAGCCGCCACGCGGGCACGGGCGCGGGCTCGCGGCACGGGCCCGATCGGCCGCGTCACCTCCTTCGTGTACCGCTACTCGGGCCGCGAGACCCACGCCGCAGATCCCGACGGCTACCTCATGCGCTGGCGCGAGCGGGGATCGATGACGCCTGGGGTCGAGGCCCTGCGTGGGTCACTGGCCGCGTCACTGCGCAGCGCGAGCCCAATCGTTCGTCCCGCTCTCGCGGCGACCCTCGAGCCTGCGCCACTGCGCCAGGGCCTGGAGCGGGCGGTCGATCGGGCGATCGGCGGGGTGGGCACGCTCCAGGCACCGACCAGCCGCTGGTGGTCGGTCCTTGGAATGCTGCAGACCATGTCGACCGTCGGGCTGGGCCTGTCCGCTGCCTGGGTGGTCCTGTGGATCCTTGCGCGACCTCCGGTCGATTCAGCGCAGGTGCCGATCATCGGCGCGGTGCCCATGCCCTTTGTCGTGCTCGTCGTCTTTGTGGCCGTTGGCTATCTGCTGGCCCGCCTACTCGGGGTGCACGCTGGGCACGTGGCGCGGCGCTGGGCGCATGGCGTGGGACTCCGCGGGGAAGACGGCGTGGCGTCCGAGATCGGGCTTCGGGGGCTGGCCCTGCTCGATGCCCTCGAGGACGCGCGCGCCCGCCTGTGGACGGCGACCTCGACCCTCGAACAACGCTGCGCCGACCGCTGATCCGCTGGGCCCAGCATGCGGGCGTCACCCGCGGGGTCGCGGCTCAGTTCGTGCGGTCCGTAGCCCGGAACCAGATCCAGTACAGCGCGGTCGCAGCTGAGTACAGGGTGATGATCGTCACGAAGTTGACGGTGTAGCCCGCCTCGAATCCGACGGTCGCCTGGAGGAGTGCGTACCACACGCCGCCGATGATCCAGCCCACCTGCCAGAGCACGCTCATCGCAGCGGACAGTGTCGCCCGCTCGCCGGTCGTGACCTGGCCCATCGCGAACGAGGTGAAGATCGGGTTGCCGGCGTTCATCAGCGAGTTCCGCACGGCGATGGCCAGGATCACCGTCCAGAGCACCGGTGAGAACCCCAACACCACCAGGAACGGGATGCTGAGGCCCTGGACGATGACGACCGAGGTGATCGGCCCGAACCGTCGGGCGAGTCTCGGTTGGGCCAGGATGGCCAGCACGGTCCCGAAGCTCGTGACTGCGAACACGGCGTTCAGCGAGGCGAGGTCGAGCCCGAACTTCCGCTGCACATAGAGGTTCAGGAACGGGATGACCTGCCCCGCGCCGATCGAGATCAGCAGTCCCGGAGCGAGCAGCCGGACGATGCGCCGCGGGTCCCGGATGACGATCGCCGACAGGAAGCGCGACCGTCGGGGGTCGCGCGGAAAGGGCGCCGGTTCGCCGACCGCGTGGAGTCTGGCGCGGCTCACGGTGCGTGGCCGGTCGTCGCCGATACGTGATGCGACCAGGAGCCCGGTCGCCAGCAAGACGGCCATGATCACGAGGATGATGCGGTACGTCCCGGGGCCATCCGGGTCGAGCCCGATGGCCATCGCGATGACCACGGCGACGACACCGCCGAGCACCGCCGCCACGATGTTGGTGACGTTCTGGATCGCGAACTGGACCGCGAACAGGTCGTTCCGATGGGTCGGGTCGCTGTGCTCGGCCATGAACGGGGCACCGACCACGAGCATCGACTGCTGACCGGCCGACCACAACGCCGCGAACACGATGATCAGCAGCAGCGAATCTGTGGCGAGCAGGCCGACCGTGGCCACGAGCGAGACCGCGACACCGCCCCCGATGAGGGCGCGCCGTCCGAGCCGATCCGAGGCGGCGCTCGCCGGGAAGGCGACGACCGCCCCGGCGAGCGAGGCCAGGGTGGACACGATGCCGATCTCGGCCGTCGAGAATCCCAGCGCGGCCAGATACAGGTTGAAGTCGATCCAGTACAGGCTGAGCGCCGCGCCCGCAACGAACGACGTGATCAGGAACCACCGCGCGTCGCGCTTGAATCGTCCGTAGAGGGCGAACCGTGCGCGCGCGACCCGTGTCATCAGCGAAGTATCGTCGGCGGGACGCCCGCACGGGTCAGCGCACCTTGTCGGCCATCGTCACCCGTGGCGGGCAGTCGGCTCAGCGATGCGGCACCGTCGAGGTCAGCTCGGGCGGCGTCGTCCACGACCGGATGGTCGCGCGGTAGTTGGCCCGCTCGAACGCGGCCGGATCACCAGCCGTGGCGGCACTGGCGCTGCCACGGAGCTGGTCGATCGAGACGTACTCGTGCTCGGTCAGCCAGTCATGCAACTCGGTCTCGACGGTCGCAAGGTGCTCCGGCCCGTGTCGCAGCAGAGCTGAGGTCATCATGGCCACGTCCGCGCCGGCCATCAGCGCCTTGACCGCGTCCGTCCCGG
>JBKJHI010000181.1:0-4353 GCA_046599085.1 Candidatus Limnocylindrales bacterium | reverse complement strand
TCGGGACGGCCAACGCTGCCTACACCTACGCGGGCGACGCCAACCACTTCGGCAGCTCGGGTTCGAACACCTTCACCATCACCAAGGCCGCGTCCACCACGGTCGTCACCTGCCCGACCTCCCTGGTCTACACCGGGTCGGCGCTGACCCCGTGCACCGTCCTCGTGACCGGTGCCGGTGGCCTCAGCCTGACGCCGGCGCCCTCCTACCTGAACAACCTGACCGTCGGCACCGCCACGGCTAGCTACAACTACCCGGGTGATGCAAACCACACGGGCAGCTTCGGCAGCACGGACTTCACGATCACCACAGGCTTCCGGATCATCGGGTTCGACAGCCCGGTCGACATGACCGTCGTCGGTCAGAGTCGGATCTACAACTCGGTGAAGGGCGGCCAGACCGTCCCGCTCAAGTTCCGTGTCGTCACGCTGGCCGGCGTCGAGGTCACCTCGACAACGGGCATGAACGCCTGGGCCAGGTCCGTCAGCTGTGTGTCCGGTGATATCGACCCGACACTGCTGCCGACCACGTCAACCAACTCGGCCGGGATCATGCGGACCGGCGACCGCTTCCACTTCAACTGGAAGACGCCCACGGGCGCCGGCAAGTGCTACCAGGTCGTGATCCAGACGGTCGATGGCTCGACCATCATGGTCGGGACCACCAGTGGCACCCCGGTTCAGGAAGCGTACTTCCGCTCCAAGTAGCTCAACGCTCGCCGAGCGCGCATCGAACGCCCCGTCCATCGGACGGGGCGTTCGGATTCACGAGACCTCCGGGAAACGCTGGACGCGGACGACCTACGGCGCCTTGGGAACGACGAACCGGCAGCGGCTCACGAGCGGACATGCCTCGTGGTCCGGCCGCAGGGCGTGGCAGACCTTGCGTCCGTGCTGGATGAGGTTGACGTGGGCCTCGTACATCTCGTCGGGCTCGTACAGCCCCAGGACGAGGTCGTGGCTCTCCTCGAGCGACGCCTTGGGTGGCAGGACGCCGACGCGACGCATGACCCGCTCGACGTGCCGGTCGATCGGCAGCAGCGGCTGGCCGAAGCAGAACAGGAGCAGCACGGACGCGGTCTTCTTGCCGATGCCATCGATGGCGGTCAGCCAGTCACGCGCCTCCATCGCCGACAGATCGCCGAGGAACTCCAGGGAGTAGTCGCCACGCGACTCGCGGATGTGGCGCAGGGTCGCCTGGAGCCGCGGCGCCTTCGTCGGGGCGAGGCCGCCAGGCCGGATGACGTCGATCAATTCGGGGAGTGGCGCGAACTCCACTGCGGCCCAATCCGGCGCCACCCCGTCCGGCAGCCCACCGCCGCCCCATCCCGCGCCAGGGTTGTGCGGCACGGATGGACCGTTGCCCGGATACGCCCGGCGCATCGCCTCGAACGCGACCTCGGCATTGATATCCGCGCTGTTCTGGGTGAGGATCGTGAGCAGGAGCTCGCTCGTCGGATCGAGCCGGCGCTGCCAGACCGGTCGCCCGTATCGCTCGGCGAGCTCATCCAGCACGAACCGCGCCAGCCCGGGCCGATAGCGCTCGAGGCGCCGGGTATAGCTCGCCGCGGGATCCGAGAAGCGGCGCTTCTTCGGCCGCTTGCGCGGTGTCGTGGGACGCCTCGCCTCCGGTTCGGTCACCAGATGGTCTCCACGTCGTAGCGCGTGAGGATCGCGTCGATGGTCAGGATCGGGACATCTTCGAGTTGCGCCTGGGCGACGAGCATCCGGTCGAACGGATCGAGATGGATCCGCGGCAAGCCCGCTGCCCGGACCGCGTGCTCCACACCGATCGGCAGCGCTGACCAGTTGTTGCGTTGCAGGCGTTCGGCCACGTACCGTCCTGCCTCATCCGGGATCTCCAGGCGACCCTTGGCGACCTTGGTCGCGACCTCCCAGATCGAGGCGACGCTCACCAGGACCTCGGTGCGCCCATCCGCGATGATTTCCCTCACCGCATCTGACAGGCGATCGTCGGCGGCGTTCCACCACAGGAAGGTGTGCGTGTCGAGGAGGACACGCACCTAGAAGTACGCCTCGAGTTCGGGGATGGGGTCGTCAAAGTCGTCGTGGATGATGACCTTGCCTTTGTCCATGCCGGGCACCCGATCCGGTGGACGGTCGGCCACGGAGGTGAGTCGAGCGATCGGCTTGCCGGCCCGGGCGATGGTGATCTCTTCGCCCGCCTCGACCAGAGCGAGCAGGCGCGAGAGGTGGGTCTTGGCCTCGTGGATGTTGACGATGCGATCCATGTCCGGATGATAGACTAAGTCAGTGGACTAAGTCAACAGACGGGGCGAATCGCGGGCGGTCTGCCTCAGCCCCAGATCGACAGGAGGCGTGCCAATCGCTCGCCGCAGCGGACCAGCGGCTCGGTTCCCGAGCCCATCGCCGCCTCGACGCTCTGCGGCCGCTCACTGACGGGCACGGCGATGGCGCCGACCGCGGCCAGTGCCACCACGCCTTCGACCTCCACGCCGCCACCCACCGCGATGCACGGGACGCCCCTGGCGGCAGCCCGCTGTGCCACGCCGAGTGCGGTCTTGCCGTAGCCGGTCTGCGCATCGATGCGCCCTTCGCCCGTGATGACGAGGTCAGCTCGCGCCAGTCGGCCGTCGAAGTCCGCGGCTTCCATCACGAGGTCCACGCCGGGCCGCAGGGCGAAGTCGCGCAGCCGGTCGGCGATCGACAGCAGCGCATAACCCACGCCGCCGGCAGCTCCGGCCCCCGCCGTATCGCGCTCGGTGCGGCCGCACGCGGCATCCATCGCGTCGGCGAAGGTCGCGAGGCGCCCGTCAAGCAGGCTGACAAGTTCCGGATCGGCGCCCTTCTGCGGGCCGTAGATGGCGGCGGCACCGGTCGGCCCCAGGAGCGGGTTGGACACGTCGCATGCGACCTGGAGTCGGACGCCTTCGAGCCGTGGGTCCAGGCCGGACAGGTCAACGTGGGCGGCGTCGCGGTCGGCCACGGCACCCAGCGCCGTCAGCAGCCCGGCCCCGCCATCGGTCGTTGCGCTGCCGCCGATGCCCAGCGTGATCTCAGTCACGCCAGCATCCAGCGCCGCGCGCACGAGATCGCCCGTGCCGGCGGACGTGGCGCCAACCGCGTCATGCTCGGCCGTGGTGAGCCGCGACAGCCCGGAGGCCTCGGCCATCTCGATCGCCGCGTGCGTGCCGTCGGACGAGCGCAGCCAGCGCGCGTCGATGGTCCGCCCGATCGGATCTCGGACCGCGGTCGTCTGCCACGTCCAGCCACCAGCTGCGGCGATCGCCTCCAGGGTCCCCTCGCCGCCGTCCGCCAGGGGGCACAGGACCACGGTGTCGTCCGGACGGACGACCTGCCAGCCTTCGGCGATGGCGCGTGCGACCTGGACGGAGGTCAGCGACCCCTTGAAGGAATCCGGGGCGATCAGGACGGTCCGCATTCGCTCGGTCATGGGGTTCGCACGTCCTTCCAGAACACGGTCGTCGGGGTCAGGGAGCCGTCCGGCTGGAGCGCGAAGTCGGGGATGGTCCCCACCTCGTGCCAGCCGATTGCGCGATAGAACGCGTCGGCCTCCGAGCCGGTCACGGTGTCCAGGACGAGCAGCCAGCGACCGTCGGCCCGGGCTCGCTCCTCGGCTGCGTCCATCAGCCGGCGCCCAAGGCCCTGGCGCCGTGCCGACGAATGCACGAGGACCTTGCTGATCTCGCCACGATGGGGCGAGTTGGGATTCCACGCGTACAGGAGGACGGTCGAACCAACGACGCGTGACCCATCGCGGGCCACGATCGGGACGACCATCCCGGAGGCGACGCCATCGGCACGGGACGCCCACCATGCGCGCGTCTCATCGACGGTGACGCCGGCCAGGAAGTTCACCCCGGCGCCACTGTCCACGGCGTCGACCAGGAGTGCGGCGAGGTCATTGATCGCCGCGTCGTAGCCGTGCGCGTCGAGCGCCTCGACGACGACGGTCATGGCAGTCCGGAGCCGCGCCGTTCCAGGTACTCGGGGATACGGATCATCGGCGGACGCTCCTGGTCGGCGAGCTCGATGACTTCGAGCGACAGGCGGCCCTGCCCGGAGCGCGGCAACTTCATCGTGGAGCCGAGCTCCGCAAAGAGGCGCGCCTTGCGTCGCTCCTCGAGGCGCTTCATGACGGCCTGCAGGATGACGAACGACATCCGCGACAGGCCTTCGAGTTCCTGGTTGCGGTGCACCCGTCGTTCCAGGTCCACCTGGCCGAGGCCCTCGATGCCGAGGCGCTCCGCAGCGTCGATGAGGTGGCCGATCTCGACCGCGTACCCGGTGAAGAACGGGATCGCCTCGAGCAGCGTGCGACGGCCGGCGTATTCGCCCGACAGCGGCTGGA
>JBKJHI010000266.1:0-39945 GCA_046599085.1 Candidatus Limnocylindrales bacterium | reverse complement strand
GGTGACGGGCCGGAACGCGACTTCCAGGATTCGATGCGTGCGCGGTCGCGTCAGCACGAACATGACGGTCTCGGCGACGTCCTCCGGCGCCATCATCCCAGCCAGCGCGGGCATGTCCGGCGTCCGGCCGCGACCCATCGCGAAGTCGGTGGCCACACCGCCAGGGCAGACGTTCGTACAGCGAACGCCGTGCTCACGCAGCTCATGGTCCAGGGCGCTGGTCAGGCCCACCTGGGCGAACTTCGACGCGCAGTAGACCGCCTCGAACGGCAGTCCCCGCCGGCCGGCTTCGCTGGCGACCATCACCAGGTCGGCGGCGTCGCTCTTGATGAGATGGGGGAGGGCGGCGCGAACGGCATGGATGGCGCCCTTCACGTTGACCTCGATCATCTCGTCGAGCTGATCCGCCGGCAGGTCGAGGATCGGCCCGTAGGCACCGACCCCGGCATTCACGATGAGGATGTCGAGCTGACCGAAGCGCGCGATGGTCGCCGCGACGATGGCCTCGAGCGATGCCGGGTCCCGGACATCGCACGGTTGCGCGACGGCATCGGCGATGCCCAGATCGTCGCCGCTTCGCGATGCGAGGGCGAGATGGACCCCGGCCCCGTCCAGCGACCGGGCGATGGCCGCGCCGATCCCCCGGCTGGCACCCGTGACCAGTGCGACTCGTCCGTCCAGGTCGTTCATCTCCGACTCCTCTCCGTTCATGAGGGCCCGTTCGAGTGGCCGCGACGAGCGGCGCACTGGTCGTCCTTGCCAGCGATCCGTTGCCGGTGGCTTGACACCGGGCTGCGCATTGGTAGAGTCTCGCAGAAACCATTTGGAAAAGAGGAACACAAACCTCGTGACCCTATCCCGCGACGAACTCGGACACCGAAGCGAGACCGTTCGTCGTGCGAATCTGAGCACCATCGTCCGGGAGCTGCACAGCAACGGCCCTCAATCGCGGTCGGAGCTGGTCGCGCACACCGGACTGACCCGCAGCGCGATCCGCGCGTTGGCCGGCGAGCTGGTCTCGGGTGGCCTGGCCACCGAAGGCCCGGCGGCGCTGGACGGGACGCCCGGACGGCCGTCGCCGCGGGTCCGCCCGGATCCGAATGGTGCCGTCGTGCTGGCGCTCGAGGTCGCGGTGGATTCGCTCGCAGCCGCCACGGTCGGGCTCGGAGGCATCGTCTTCGATCTGGAGCGCGTGCCCCTGCCGCGCGGCCGATCCAGCGTCGATGACATCGCGACGGCGCTCGCGGGGCTGGCGTCGACGATGCTCGCCCGCCTTCCGTCGGAGGAGGCGCTGATGGGGGTCGGTGTCGCCGTCGTCGGGGTGGTCCGCCGCCACGACGGGATGGTCTCGATGGCGCCGAACCTCGGGTGGCGTGACGAGGCCCTCGGTGAGCGCCTGGCCGCGGCCTTGCAGACCGATGTGCCGATCGCCATCGCCAACGAGTCGGACCTCGCCGCCCTGGCCGAGGTCCGTCGCGGTGCCGGCCGCGGCGCTGACGGCGTGGTCCTCATCTGGGGTTCGATCGGTGTCGGCGGCGGGATCATCGTCGACGGGGAGCCCCTCACCGGGGTCGCCGGCTACGGCGGCGAGGTCGGGCATATCCCGGTCAACCCGGACGGGTTCCCGTGTCGCTGCGGATCGATCGGTTGCTGGGAGACCGAGGTCGGCGGTGAGGCCTTGCTCCGCCGATCCGGCTATCCGGCGCAGGGCGGCTCGGAAGCGCTCGATGCCGTGTTGCGCGATGCCGCGGATGGCGCGCCACAGGCCCTCGCCGCGTTCGCCGAGACCGGGCGCTGGCTTGGTATCGGGCTGGCGGGCCTGATCAACGTCTTCAACCCGCGGCTCGTGCTGCTGGGTGGCCGCCTCGCATCGGCGTACCCGTTCGTCCGCTCGACCCTCGAGGCGGAGCTCGACCGGCGCGTCCTGCGCGCCGCCCGGCAGCTCGTCCGGGTCATCCCCACCGGCCTCGGCTTCGATGCGCCCCTGCTGGGCGCGGCCGAACTGGCCTTCGAACCCTTGCTCATCGACCCGGCTGCATGGCTTCGCCCGCGGGCGGCCACCGCCCGGATCCGATCTGCCTGAGACGTTACGACGAAAGGAGGTTGTCAGCGCCGCATCCGGTGGAGCCCCCGTCCGGATGCGTGGTTGCGAAGGGGGCACAGTGGTACTGTCGCGCCGATATGGCCCGACAGGCCGATCCAGGAGGAGGAAACCAGGATGACCAATCGTAGATTGGCGGCGTTCTTGTCGATCGCCGTCGTCGTATTCGCTGCGTGCAGCACCGGGGCCAGCCAGGCTCCGCCCACCGATGGACCCAGCCAGGCCCCGGCCACCGACGCCCCGTCGGTCGAGCCGACCGCGATGGCATGCACCGTGGGCGTGTCGTGGAACAACTTCCAGGAAGAGCGCTGGGGCAAGTTCGACGAGCCCGCGCTGAAGGCCGCCATCGAGGCCGGCGGCGGCACCTACATCTCGAACGACGCGAAGTCGTCGGCCGAGACGCAGGCGTCCAACGTCGAGAACCTCATCACCCAGGGCGCCACCGTCCTGGTGATCCTCGCCCAGGACGGCACCGCCATCCTGCCGTCGGTCCAGGCCGCGGCCGATCAGGGTGTCTCGGTCATCGCGTATGACCGCCTCATCGAGGATCCGAACGTCCTGTACACGACCTTCGACAACAAGGGCGTCGGCAAGATCATGGCCGAGACGCTGCTTGGCGTGATCAGCGAGGGCAACTTCGCGATCATCAAGGGCAACTCGGCGGACGCCAACGCGGACTTCCTCCGCGCCGGCATGACCGAAGCGGGGATCCCGGACGTCGGTCAGACCGATCCGAACGGCAAGATCGTCATCGTCGGTGAGGAATACACCGACAACTGGGATCCGGCCAACGCTCAGACCAACATGGAGCAGATCCTCACCGCGAACGACAACAAGGTCGACGCCGTCCTGTCGGAGAACGACGGCATGGCCGGCGGCGTCATCGCGGCGCTTGAGGCCCAGGGTCTCGCCGGGAAGGTCCCGGTCACGGGTCAGGACGGCGACAAGGCCGCCCTGAACCGCGTCGCCCTCGGCACGCAGCTCGTGAGCGTCTGGAAGGACGGTCGTGAGCTCGGCAAGGCTGCCGGCGAGGCTGCCGTCGCCCTGTGCGCCAACCACGACATGGCCGCGCTGAGCGGGACGGTCCAGTTCGACACCCCGGGTGGCAACACCCTGACATCGATCATCCTGGCCCCGACCCCCGTCCAGCAGGCCAACCTCCAGGACGTCATCGACGCGAGCGTCCTGACCCAGGCTGAGCTCTGCGCCGGCGTCGCCGCCGGTTCTGTGGCCGCCTGCCCGTAAGGGAGGGCGTTCCCCCGCACCCACAGCGCCCTGCACCGGTCCCCGGCGCAGGGCGCTCACCGTCCCGCCCCGTGTAGCTGAGGCGTTCCATGGCGCAGGCATCCGCGGTCCCACCCGGCACGGTCACTCCGCGACCCAGGCGGTCTCTGCGATCGCTCTTTTCCGCGACCGAGATCGACACTCGCCTGCTCGGCATGATCGTCGCACTCGGCATCATCTGGGTCGGCTTCAACATCATCTCAGGGGGCAATTTCCTGACCCCGCGGAACCTCTGGAACCTGTCCGTCCAGAGCGCCTCCATCGCCGTCATGGCGACGGGCATGGTCCTCATCATCGTGTCCCGCAACATCGACCTGTCAGTCGGAGCTGTGCTCGCGTTCGTGGGCTACACGATGGCGATGGCCCAGACCGACTGGCTGCCGAACGCGCTTGGCTTCGGCCTCGGCCATCCCTTGACGTGGATCATCGTCCTCGCCTTCGGCCTCGTCCTCGGGGCGCTGATCGGCGGGATCCACGGGTTCGTCGTGGCCTACATCGGCGTCCCGTCGTTCATCGTCACGCTTGGCGGCCTGCTGGTCTGGCGAGGTCTCATCTTTCGCTACCAACAGGGCCAGACGCTCGCACCGATGGACCCGACCTTCCGGTTGCTGGGTGGTGGTGGTCCGGAGGCGGCCCTCGGCGATGTCCTGAGCTGGGCGCTCGGGGCGCTCATCTGTGCCGGGATCTTCTACAGCATCATCATGGCCCGCCGCCGCCGTTTGCGGTATGGCTTCCCGCTCCGACCGATCGTCGCCGAGGTGGCCATCGCCATCGGCAGCTTCGCGGTCGTGGTCGTGGCCGTGTGGATCGCGAACAGCTACCCGTGGCCGACGAACCTCGCAGCGGCGTACGCCGCCCGGCAGGGGATCGAGGTCCCACCCGAGGGCTTCGCGACCGGCGTCGCCTTCCCGGTCGTGCTCATGCTGCTCGTCGGCCTGGCCATGACCTATGTCGCGACGCGCCGCCGCTTCGGTCGCTACGTCTACGCGATCGGCGGCAACCCTGACGCGGCCGAGCTCGGCGGCATCAACGTTCGCCGGACGATCATGACGACCTTTGTCGTCATGGGCATCCTGTGTGCGATCAGCGCCGCGATCCAGACCGCCCGGCTCAACGCCGCGGTGACCAACCTCGGGACACAGAACGAGCTCGACGTGATCTCGGCGGCCGTCATCGGCGGGACATCGTTCTCCGGCGGCATCGGGACCATCCCGGGCGCGATCCTCGGCGCCGTGATCATGCAATCCCTGCGGTCCGGCATGCTGCTGTTGAACGTGGACTCACCCAGCCAGGACGTGGTCGTCGGCGTCGTCCTCGTTGCTGCCGTGGGCCTGGACATGTTCCTGCGCCGCCGAACCGCTTCGTGACCGGAGGACCCGAACGATGACCAGCGCGACCCATCCGGCCGGTACCGCGACGGCGACGGCCCCGCTCGTCGAACTACGCGATATCCGGGTGTCCTTCGGCGGCGTCCACGCTGTGGAGGACGTCAGTGTCGACCTTCACGCCGCCGAAGTCGTCGGCCTCGTCGGCGGCAATGGCGCCGGCAAATCCACGCTCATGCGGGTCCTGTCCGGCGCCCACCAGGCCGACGCCGGGGAGATCTGGGTCGACGGCAAACGGGTGAACATCCGCAACCCGCGCGACGCGAAGCACTACGGCATCGAGACCATCTACCAGACGCTGGCCCTCGCCGACAACATCGATGCAGCCGCCAATGTCTTTCTGGGGCGGGAGATCCTCGACCGGACGGGAGCGCTCAACGACGCGGCGATGGAATCCGCCACGCGCGACGTCATCGGTCGGCTCAATCCCAAGTTCCAGAACTTCAAGTCGGCGGTTCGGTCGCTGTCGGGCGGCCAACGCCAGTCCGTGGCCATCGCCCGAGCCATCCAGTTCAATGCCCGGATCCTCATCATGGACGAGCCGACCGCCGCGCTCGGCCCCGCCGAGACCGCCCAGGTGCGCGACCTCGTGGCCAAGCTGAAGGACGAGGGGATCGGCATCTTCCTGATCTCCCACGACATCCACGACGTGTTCGACCTGTCCGACCGGATCGCCGTCATGGCCACCGGCAAGCTGGTGGGTATCGTCGAAAAGGCGACGGTGACGAAGGACGACGTCCTCGGCATGATCATCGCGGGCAAGATGCCCGATGCGGCGGCCCAGCCTGCGACCGCGTCAGCCGCCGATCACTGACCGATCACCCAGGTCGGGGGCGGTGGAACGTCGGCGCGAGGGCCGGATACAGATCGCGGTAGGTTGCATGGGCGGTCGCGTAGGCTGACGCGGCCGGACTCGGTGCCGCCACCGGGGTGGCGATCGCAAGTGCCGCGGCGGCCTCGTCCACCGACGCGAACCATCCCGCGCCGACGGCCGCCAGCACGGCAGCACCGAACGCCGCGCCCTCCGTGGTGTTGACCGTCGCCAACTCCACGTCAAGGACATCGGCCAGGATCTGCCGCCACAGTGGGCTGGCCGTCCCGCCGCCCGATGCCCGGACCTGCGCCGGTCGCGGCATGCCGGTCGCGACCATCTGGTCGAGGCCGTCGCGCAGCCCGAAGGCCACGCCCTCCAGGACCGCGCGCGTCATGTGTCGCAGGTCGTGGCCGACGGACAGCCCGACGAACGCGCCGCGGGCCAGCGGGTCCGGATGGGGACTGCGCTCACCGGTCAGGTAGGGGAGGAAGAACAGGCCGTCGGTCGCCGCGGCCACGTCGGCCGCCGCATCGGTCAGGTCGGCGAATCCCCGTCCGGGCGCGACGGCGTCGCGGAACCAGCGCAGGCTCCCGGCAGCCGACAGCATCACGGTCATCAGGTGCCAGCGCCCTGGCACGGCGTGACAGAACGCATGGACCTGCCCGGCGGGGTCCCGCAGTGGCGTGTCGGTCGTTGCGAACACCACGCCGGAGGTGCCCAGCGACAGGGCGACGACATCCGGCGCGACGGCGCCGACACCGACCGCGTTCGCCGCCTGGTCGCCGCCGCCGGCCACGACCGGGGTGCCGGCTCGGAGCCCGGTCGCGGCCGCGGCCTCCGCGCTCACGCCGCCCGTGATCTCAGGGCCCTCGTGGGTCGGCGGCATCCACGCTGGATCGATCCTGAGCGCCGCCAGGACCTCGGGCGACCAATCGCGGGCCGCGAGGTCGAACAGGAGCGTTCCCGCGCCGTCGGCCTTGTCCAGGGCGACGTCACCGGTCAGCCGATAGCGCACGTAGTCCTTGGGGAGGAGCACGTGCGCGACGCGGGCCCAGATCTCCGGCTCGTGGTCGCGGACCCACACGAGCTTGGGCGCGGTGAAGCCGGTCAGCGCATCGTTGCCGGTCACCTCGATGAGCCGCTCCGGGCCGACCGCCCGCCGGATCTCATCACACGCGTCGGCCGTGCGCTGGTCATTCCACAGGATCGCCGGCCGCAGGACGTCGCCGACGGCGTCGAGCAGCACCAGCCCGTGCATCTGTCCGGTCAGGCCGATGGCCGCCACGTCCGCTCCGGGCACACCACTCGACGCGAGGACCGAACGGACCGCGCTGACGGTGCCGTCCCACCAGAGCCGCGGGTCCTGCTCGCTCCAGCCGGGCTGCGGGATCTCGTAGTCGTACTCGGCGACGCCGACCCCTGCGACCGCCCCGGTCGCGTCGATGAGGACCGCCTTCGTGGCGGTCGTCGAACTGTCGATCCCGATGACGTAGGGCACGCGGGTCAGGTGTCGGCGGACCAGATCCGCTGATTCACGATGTTCTCCAGCCGTTCCTGGCTGCCGGACGCTCGCCGCGGGTCGATCTCGCCCGCCGCGACCCGGCCTTCAAGGTCGGCAAGGGTCAGCGAGCCATCGAGGATCGCCATGCCGAGCTCACCGCCCCAGCCTGCGTAGCGCTGGTCCCTGAGCGCGGACAGCTCACCACGCTCCATCAGGTCCGCGGCCACGAGCAGCGCGCGGGCGAGCGTGTCCAGGCCACCGATGTGGGCGTGGAACAGGTCGCTGCGGTCCGTGCTCTGGCGGCGGAGCTTGGCATCGAAGTTGAAGCCGCCCGGGGCGATCCCGCCACTGCGCAGGATCTCGTACAGCGGCATCACGAGGTCCTCGACCGAGTTCGGGAACTGGTCGGTGTCCCAGCCGTTCTGCGGATCGCCGCGGTTCGCGTCGATGCTGCCGAGCATCCCGTTGGCCGCCGCGTAGGCCACCTCATGGTGGAAGCTGTGGCCGGCCAGCGTCGCGTGATTCGCCTCGATGTTGGCTCCGTATTCGCCGTCGAGGCCGTGCTTGATGAGGAATCCGTGGACGGTCGCCACGTCGTAGTCGTACTGGTGCTTCGTCGGCTCCATCGGCTTTGGCTCGATGAGCAGCTGGCCCGTGAACCCGATGCGGTGCTTGTGGTCGGCCACGAGCTGCAGGAACCGCGCGAGTTGGTCCCCCTCCCGCCGCAGGTCGGTGTTGAGCAGCGTGTCGTAGCCCTCGCGGCCACCCCACAGGACGTAGTTCTGGCCGCCCAGACGCAGCGTCACCTCCAGCATGTGCTTCACCTGCGCGGCGGCGTAGGCAAACACCTCCGGGTCCGGGTTCGTGGCAGCGCCGGCCTGGTAGCGCGGGTGGGTGAACAGGTTCGCCGTGCCCCACAGCAGGCGCACACCCGTGCGTTCCTGGTAGCCCGCGGCGTCATCGGTCAGCGCGTCCAGGTTCGAGCGGAATTCGGCGAAGGTCGCGCCCTCCGGGGCGACGTCGCGATCGTGGAAGCAGTAGTACGGGATGCCGAGCTTGGTGAAGAACTCGAACGCGACGGCCATCTTGTGGCGCGCCGCGTCCATCTCGTCGCCGGCGCCGCTCAGCCACGGACGATCCATGGTGCCCGTCCCGAACATATCCATCCCGGGCCATGCGAACGAGTGCCAGAAGCACACGCCGGGGCGGAGGTGATCTTCCATGCGCGTCCCGAGGACGAGGCGGTCGGGGTCGTACACCTTGTAGGCGAGCGGATTCGTGGAATCCAGGCCTTCGTAGCGGACCGGACCGGTCACCTCGGTGAAGAAGTCCTCGCTCATGCCCATCCTCCTGCCGAACCCGATGCGACACCGCGTCGCAACGGTGTTCCTGACCGCGGCCAGTGTACCGGAGTGGGTTTGTTCGAGAGCTACACAAACATGATCCGGGTTGGCGCGCCGCGGCTCGATCAGTCGGCTCGGTCGGCCGCGGACAGGCGCGCTCGGGTCGGCCTAGGTCAGTCGGCTCGGGTCGGCCTCCTGGGTCAGCGTGACGACGCGCTCCCACAACGCTCGGCGGTCGGCCGCGGACAGGCGCGTCACGGGCACCCGGTCGAACGGCCGCGGGCGCCGGTCCAGGAACAGCCGACCGGATCGGTCGCGAGCCTCCGGCGCCGCTGCGAGCCACAGCATCGTGTCCACGCCTTCCGCGGGGGAGCGGAGCTGCCCGCCCATCAGGTCGCGGAACCCGGGGAGCGAGGCCTCCAGGCCGGGGGTATCCGCCCAGCCCGGGTGCATCGCGTTGGCCACGACGGTCGTGCCGCGCAGCCGGCGTGCCCATTCGCGGATGAGCGCCACCTGGGCCCGTTTCGCCCGCGCGTAGGCCCGTGGCCCGTCGTACTCGCCGCGGACGAACTGGACGTCGTCGAGTGGCAGCGCCTGCGTATATTGCCCGCCTGAGGTGACCGCCACGATCCGGGCATCCGGGCTCGCCAGCAGGCGGGGGAGCAGGCGAGACACCATGACGAACGGACCCAGGACCATGGTCGCGAGCGTTCGCTCGTGCCCCTCGGGCGTGTCCGCTCGCTCCGCGAACATCGCTCCGGCGTTGTCGACGACGACATCGATGTGCGGTTCGCTGGCAAGGATCTCGTCGCAGGCGGCCCTGACCGATGCCAGCGACGACATGTCGGCGACGACCAGGTTCGTCTCCAGACCAGGGTGTGCGGCGACCAGCTCGTCGCGTGTCGTCGCCAGCCGCCCGGCATCCCGGCCGACGAGGACCAGCCGCGCCCCCATCGCCGCGAGGCCCTCTGCGGCTTCCCGACCGAGGCCGGATGTCGGCCCGGTGAGCACGACCGTCCGGCCGGACAGCGACCAGGACGACGGGTCCTCCCAATCGAACAGGCGACGTCGAAGGGCATAGCCCATGCTGGTGAAGGACGGGACCACGAGGATCTCCGCCAGGTCGTCAAGGAGAGCGCGTAGATCGATCATGTCCATATCTTCGGGCGCCGGACCCGTCCGGATCGGCCTGTCGTGCGAATACGTGGGTGAAGGGTCCCCGAGACGGACCCCAGGAGACCATCGAAATGCCCCGAGTCCACGCCACCATCGAAACGACCCTGCCCGTGCAGGACACCTTCGCGTTCGTCGCCGACTTCGCGAATTCACAGGTCTGGGATCCGGGCACGCTCGCCGCACGCCGGATCGGCAACGGATCCATCGGCATCGGCACGAGCTACGCCCTGACCGTGAAGATCGGCAGCAGCACCGCCCCGATGACGTATACGGTCGAAGCGTGGGAGCCGGACGAGCGCGTCGTCCTTCGCGGTGACGGTGACAGCGCGACCGCCCTGGACGACATCCGCTTCGAGGCGACGCCTGACGGCGGGACGCGCGTCGACTACACCGCCGACATCGAGCTCAAGGGCTGGATGCGGTTCCTCACCCCGTTCCTGGGCGGGGCGTTCCGCAAGCTCGGTGAGGATGCCCGCGTCGGGATGACCAAGGCCCTGGCCGACCGCGCGAGGCTCGCTCGATGAGGGTCGCGATCGTCGGGAGCGGCGTCAGTGGCCTGACCGCGACCTATGCCCTGCACCGGCTCGGACACGATGTCGCGCTGTTCGAGCGCGACGCGATCGCCGGTGGGCACGTCGCGACCGTCGACGTTGACGCGCCCGGTGGACCACTGGCCGTCGACACCGGTTTCATCGTCTACAACGAACCGACCTACCCCCGGCTCGTCGGCCTGTTCGCCGAGCTCGGCGTCGAGACCCAGCGCAGCGACATGTCGTTCGCGTCCGCATGCCGTGCCTGCGACGTCGAATTCGGCTCGCGCGGCGCTACCGGGTTCTTCGCGCAGCGCTCGCTCGTGACGCGACCGTCCTACCTGCGTCTGTTCCCCGACATCCTGCGTTTCTATCGCGACGCCAGGACGGTCCTGGACGGACCGGTCCAGACGGGGATGACCCTTGGCGAGTACCTCGATGACCGCGGCTTCGGACGGTCGTTCCGGGACCACTTCCTGACGCCGATCACGGCGGCGGTCTGGTCCACGGCCCCCGGTCGCGCGCTGGAATACCCGGTCGATTACCTGCTCCGCTTCCTCGACAACCACGGGCTCATCGGCGTCGGCAAGGCGCTGCCCTGGAGAACGGTGACCGGCGGCTCGCGGCGCTACGTGGAGCGATTGCTCGGGATGCTGCCGAACGGCGCCATGCGAGCGGGCGACGCGGTCACGGCCGTGACGCGCGACGACCATGGCGTGATCGTCCGGACCGACAGTGGCGCGCACGAGCGCTTCGACGCGGTCGTCATGGCGACGCATGCCGACGAGACATTGCGACTGCTCCGGGACGCCGACGGGATGGAGCGGACCGCCCTCGGCGGCTTCGAGTACAACGACAACCAGGTCGTGCTGCACACCGACCCCGGGATCATGCCCACCCGGATGGACGCGTGGTCCTCCTGGAACGTCCACCAGGTGGCCTGCGATCCGCCCGGCGCGACTGTCACCATGACCTATCACATGAACCGACTCCAGGCGCTTCCCGGACCCATGCAGTACTTCGTCTCGGTCAATCCGGGCGACCGCGTGCGCGACGAGCACGTGATCCTCGCGCGGGCCTTCACGCACCCGATGTACACGTCCCGCACGCTCGCGTCGCAGGACCTGGTCGGGCGGCTCCAGGGCCATCGAGGGACCTTCTTCGCCGGCGCGCACCTCGGCTGGGGCTTCCACGAGGACGGTTGCCGATCCGGGTTCGAGGTCGCCGAGCGGATCGGCCTCGCCGAGCCGATCGACCTGATGGGCGACGAGGCAGCGGCATGAAGTCGCACCTCCTCACCGGCAAGGTGGCGCACCGTCGCGCGAAGCCGGCCTATGCGCTGGAGCACGACGTGTTCTACCTGGCACTCGACCTCGACGAGCTCGATCTCGTCGGCCACTCCCTGCGGCTGTTCAGCCGCAACCAGTGGAACGCGCTCCAGTTCCGCGATGACGATCACTGGACAGAGCCCGCCACGGACTTGCGGGCAACGGTGCTGGCACACCTCCGCGGCGAGGGCGTGGACCCCACCGGTTGGCAGATCACCCTCGTGACGAGCGTGCGGGTGCTTGGCTACGTCTTCAACCCGGCCAGCTTCTTCCTGTGCCGCGACGCGGGCGGGGCCCTGCGCACGGTCGTCGTCGAGGTGCATAACACGCACCTGGAGCGTCATCTGTACACCCTGCGACAAGATCCATCGAGGTCGCCTCGCGGCGATGATCGATTCGGCGGCTCGATGGACAAGGACTTCTACGTCTCGCCGTTCCTGGACATGGAGGGGCAGTACACGGTGTCCGTCGTCGACGGATCGACCCGACTGCGGATCGCGATCAACGAGCGTCAGGGCGACTCGCCGGTGCTGGCGACGAGCCTCGTCCTCGACCGACGACCCCTGACCGATCGCATGCTCGTCCGGATGCTGCTGCGGTACCCGCTCATGACGCAGCGGACCATGGTGCTGATCCACCTGCATGCTCTGCGCCTGTGGCGCAAGGGCGTCCGATTCCAGCGCCACGGAGCGGCGACCCGAGACCCCGCACCCGCCCGAGCGACCGACGCACGACAGCCCGCCGGGACGGTGGCCCGATGACCGACCGTACGCTTCGTGCCGGTTCCGATCCGGGGCGCGCCTCGATCCTGTCCAGGGCCGCCTGGCGGGTCGGTCTGACCGCCCTTGGCCGCTTGCGCGTGGGCGCCATCACCGTGCAGCTGCCTGATGGCACGCGCCGCACCTTCGGCGACCCAGCGTCGCCCCATCACGGGGAGATCCGAGTCCACGATCACGCCGCCTTCGAGCGGTTCCTTCTCGGTGGGGAGACCGGCGCCGGCGAGGCGTACATGGCCGGCCTGTGGTCGTCGCCCGACCTCGCCGCACTCATTCGGGTTGCCGCACTGAACCGCGGCGATCTCGCTCTGGCCAGCGGCTGGTGGCGCATCCCCGCACAGTTGCAGAAGACCTTCGCGCACCGCGCCCGTCGCAACACGAAGTCGAACGCGCGTCGGAACATCGCCGCGCACTACGACCTGAGCAACGACCTGTACCGCCTGTTCCTGGACGAGTCGATGACGTACTCGGCGGCCGTCTTCGAGTCCGATGACGAGACGCTGGAACAGGCCCAGCGCAACAAGTACCGGCGCATGGCCGACCGTGCCGGGTTGACCGCGGGCATGCACGTGCTGGAGATCGGGACCGGGTGGGGCGGCTTCGCCCTGTATGCCGCCGGTGAGCTCGGGTGCCGGGTCACGACCCTCACGATCTCGCAGGAGCAGCGCGACCTCGCCACGGAACGGGTCCGTACTGCGGGCCTCGACCACCTGGTCGACGTCCAGCTGCGCGACTACCGCGACATCGATGGCCAGTACGACGCCATCGTCTCGATCGAGATGTTGGAGGCCGTCGGTCACGACTACCTCCCGACGTACTTCCAGGCGGTGGATGCGGCCCTCAAGCCGGGCGGCAAGGCGAGCATCCAGGTCATCACGTTCCCCGACTCGACATATGAGACACAGCGAAGCGGGGCGAACTGGATCCAGACCTACATCTTCCCGGGCGGCCTGTGTCCGTCGATCGCGGTCATGGAGCAGGCGATGCACCGGACGAACCTGCTCATCACGGACATCGACGACATCGCGGCGGGGTACGTGCGGACCCTGCGGGAGTGGCGGACGCGGTTCATGACGCGTCTCGACGAGGTCCGGTCCCTCGGCTTCGACGATCGCTTCATCCGGATGTGGGACTACTACCTGGCCCTGTGCGAAGCGGGCTTTGCCACCGGGGTCACCCAGGACCTCCAGCTCGTTCTGGAGAAGCGACGGCTCATCGCCGGCTGATCGCGCCCGGCGGGAACATCGGAATGCCCCGCCGTGCGGCGGGGCATTCGAGCGATGGTGGGTCGGTCAGCGGCGGACGCCGAGGGCCTTGGCGATGCTGGGCATGGCGAGCGCCGTCAGGATCGCGATGATCGCGGCCCATTGCCCGAGCGGGATGGTCAGGATCGTGGCCTTGATGAAGAACGACGGCATCGCGGCCGCGTAGATGAGGAACGCCACCGTTGCCAGGATGGCCACGATGATCTCGCGGCGCTGCTGCTCGCGACGGGTGAGCTGCTTGCCCTTGAAGGCTATGAAGGCCGTCCCGACCGCGACCAGGACGCCGATCACGAGGCTGATGATCCGGATGACGGTGACGTCGTCCGTCGTGGCCTCGTTGCCAGGGCTCAGGATGCCCAGGACCGCGATGTAGACGACGAGCGCCTCGGCCGGGATGTAGCCGGCGACCAGCCGGATCGCGCTCTGCAACACTGACGCTGATCGACTTCGAAAGGACGACTGGGAGGCGATCCTGCACGCGCCATTCCATGTCTACTCCGCGGTCGCGTCCGCCGATGGAGAACCGATGGAAGCGCAGTTCCGGGCGTGCCGCGGGCACCTCGAGGTCGGCCACGGCGAGTTCCCCGACGGCACCGTCGGCCAGACGATGGTCGATACCCTGACCGCCAACCTCGACGCGCTGTGGGATGCGTATCAGGCCGCTGGCCGGTCGTCGAAGAATGGGCTCGGCCGGGCGAGGAAGGCCCTGAGCCGGATCTCGGACGACGCGAGCGACGGCGTGCGAGACTGGCTGATCGGCTTGGCGGAGCAGATCGCGGCCGCCCGGCGGACGGTCGGCGAGGGGTCAATCTCGAAATCGGAGCTCGACGTCATGTCGTCGGTCGCGGAATGGCTCGACCGACCACTGCCGGATCAGCCGCCGGACTGACCTTCAGCGGTCGCGTCGCCGGAATGGTCCGGAGCGCGCGTCGCCCTCCGTGAAGCGACCGGCGCGAAGCGTCGCGACCACCCGACCGTCCGCCTCGAACGCGAGGTCAGCCGGAACGCCGGCATCCAGCGTCGCCGCGCCGTCCACATCGAGCGCGCGAACCGTTCGGCCCTCGAGATCGAGGAAGAGTGAGTCGCCGCGCGAGATCGCCTCGACGACGTCGTCCCGGCCGACGGCCAGGACCCGGTCGCTTGCCCACGCGATCGCGGTCGGCGCCGGACCACCGGGGGTGGCGCCCTGGATGGACCCACCGAGCGCGATGACGTACTCGTGGGTCACGTTGCCGCGTCCTCGGCTGCGCGAGCCCGCTCGGCGAGGACGCGCACCGTGCCGCGGAAGATGAGGCCGTGGATGGGATAGAGGGCGTACCAGTAGGCGAGGCCCAAGAGCCCGCGCGGCTCGAAGAATGCGGTCTGCACCAACTGGCTGCCGCCGTCAACGGCCACGACCTCGTACTGGAGCCATGCGCGGCCGGGGACTCGCATCTCCGCTCGGAGTCGGAGCAGCTCGGGGCGCCGCACTTCTTCGACCCGCCAGAAGTCGAGGGCATCGCCCAGGCGAAGGTGGTTCGGGTCTCGCCGGCCCAGGCGCATCCCGACGCCACCAACGAGCCGGTCGATCCAGCCGCGGAGCCGCCACAGCGCGTTCGCGTAGGGCCAGCCTGCGCGGCCGCCGAGGCGCTCGATCTCGGCGAAGACCCGATCCGGCGCGGCGGCCACGAGCCGCTGCCGTCGCTCGATGATCATGCCCTCATGCGAGGTGACCGACGCCAGTTCCTCGCGACCCGGCACATCGAGCGAATCGAACCAGGTGGACTCGACGTCGTGGCCCTCGGTCCGATCGATGGCCTGCCGCAGCGCCAACTCGTAGGTCGCCGGTGTCAGGCCGAACGTGGCTGCCGGCGCCGGGTCACGGACGACGACCTCGTTGCGCAGTCCTTCGATGAGCGGCCTCGCGATGCTGGCCGGGACCGGCGACACGAGATTGACCCAGTACGAACTGAGCCGGGGCGTGAGAACCGGCACCGGGATCATCAGTCGGCGCAGGCCGCGCACGCGAGCGTACGTCCGCATCATGTCGCCGTACGACAGGACATCAGGCCCACCGATCCCGACGATACCGGTCACATCCGGGTGGTCGAGCGCGCCGACGAGGTAGGCGAGCACGTCGCGGATGCCGATGGGCTGGCAGCGCGTCGCGACCCAGCGGGGCGTGATCATGATCGGCAGGCGCTCGGTCAGGTGGCGCAGGATCTCGAACGAGGCGCTGCCGGAACCGATGATCACGGCGGCGCGGAACTCCGTGACCGGCACGCCGTGCGCGGCCAACTCCGCACCGGTCGCCTGCCGGCTGGCGAGATGGTGCGAGAGGCCCGCGCCGTCGTCGCCCAGGCCGCCGAGGTAGACGATGCGCGCGACGCCGGCCCGCGCCGCTGCCGTGGCGAAATTCCGTGCGGCGTCGATGTCCCGCTCGGCGAAGTTACGTTCGCCCGAGCCCATCGAGTGGGCGAGGTAGTACGCGACTTCGACGCCTGCAAGGGCGCCTTCCAGCGTGGCCGGCTCCAGCAGGTCGGCGCCGACGACGCGTGTCTCCGGAAACCGGGCGGCCAGGGGCCGGGCATCGCGGCTGACCAGCACGAGGTCATGGCCGCGCTCCTGGAGGGCCGGCACGAGCCGACTCCCGATGTATCCGCTGGCCCCGACGACAAGGATGCGCATACACCGAGGATACGCGCGTCGGCCGAGGACGCGGAATCCACGGCGGCGCGATCCAGGACCCTAGGTCAATGAGCGACAGGGTCCGCTGGCGGCCTGACCGCGCCAGCGAGGAGATGCTGATGGCGCGCGAACCATGCCGCCGTCCGCGGCGCGGCGCCTGCGTCCCGCCCAAGGAGGTCGGCGAGGCCGCGGAGGTCCGCGACGGTGTCGAGGTCTCCCCACGGAGGCAGCATCGCACTGGTCCAGCCGGCTTGCGCGAGGCACGCACGCGTGGCCTCCAGTGCCGTCGCCCCGCCCATCTCCACCTCGAACGCGATCCGAAGGCGACGGGCAAGCTGTGCGCGGCGCCCACGTCGGAGCCGACGCGGCCACCAGCGTGGCGCGCTGCGCCAGCGAAGGCCGATCACGTGATATCCGCCATCGGTGCTAGGGCCAAGCACCGCCTCGTCAGCCTCCAGTCGATCGAGCGCATCGACCACATATCCGACTGGTAGCGATGGCACGTCACCGGCCACCGCGATCGCCCGATCCGTGCCGCGATCGAACGCCTCGAGGAACACCTCGCTCAATGCCGCCGCGAGCCCGGCACGTGACTGGACATGCGGCGTCCAATCTCGGCCCACGATCCCAAGGACCGGAACAACGTCCGCGGCGCGAGGGAGCATGACAAGCGCGATGGCCTGGGCATGGTCCGCCGCCTCCATGATGTGCGCGCCGGTATCGGCCAGCATCGCTGCCCAGAGGTCTGCGGTGGCCGGGGCGCCAAGATCCGGCGCGAGACGCGTCTTGGCATGACCGGGACCGGGTGCCTTGGCCATCAGCGCGATCATCGGTCGAGACCGGGTGGCCTGGACAGCGACCCGCGTCATGGACAGACCTGCCGCGATCGAGGCGCGCGGCGACCCGGAGACCTTGCTCGTGCCGCCTGACCGCACGAGGAACGAGACCGGTCGTTCAGCGAGCCGGATCGACGGATCGGCGAGAGCGCGTGCCACGAATTGCACGGTCCAGCCGAACCCGGCCTCATCGAGGCGCAATGCCGCGAGGGTGCCGGCCCGAACCGCCTTGGCGGGAGGCAGATCTCGCACCCTTCGACCGCTGCGCACGGACAGGATCGCGGCGACGAACCGGTTCCCGAGCTGGGCGTGCCACGGCATCGCGCCACGCTCGACCAGGTCCGTGGGCCGGCGGCCCAGCGTCACGTCCGCCCCGCCCAGAGCGTCGACCAGGCTGCGCACATCCGCAGCGGCGCAGGAGCCGTCGCCATCGAGGAAGGCCACGGCCTCATGTGGATGCGGATTACCGGAGATCGCGATGGCACCGCCGGTGAGGCAGGCGCGCCCGTAGCCGCGTCGCGGCTCATCGACGACGATCGCGCCGGCCTGGCTGGCGACGTCGCGCGTGCCATCACGCGAACCGCCGTCGACGACGAGTACGCAGCACGCGCCTGCTGTGCGCAGGTCCTCGACGACCGCCGCGATCGACGTGGCTTCGTCGATGACCGGCACGACGGCCGCGAACACCATGCTCATGGCCTGACCGAATCTTGCGGGGACCAGACCATGAACCGGCCGTCGTCGGCGATCACGCGGCGCCCGCTCGTCGGCAACGACGCGAGGATTCGCGACCGGATGGTGGTCGCGCCTCGGCTGGGCGACCACGCATCCCGGTCCACGAGGATGTACGCCTCGGCAGGCGGCCGACTGACGGCGGTCAGGCGGCGGATGGCGGCACGGTCTGCCAACGGCGTGACGAGCCCCTCGTCGGCCACGAGGACAGCGTCATGCGGGACTGTGCGGGCGACGTCGCGAAGGGTGGCGACAGCCGCCGGACGGTCGGGAAAGACACCGTCGCGGTGCGTGAACGGCGGGATCGAGCCCTGGACCACCGCGGACAGCAGCGCGGGCACAAAGACGACGACCGCCAGGAGCGGCGCCAAGGGACCCGATCCGCGCGCCGGTCGAGCGACGCTCGCTCCACGCCGCGGACCCAGGCCTGGCCGACCGCGCTGTGCTCGGGTACCAAGAGCCAGCGCGCGGCGGACCCCCATGGCCGTGGCGACGATGATCGGCGTCATCAGGATCACGGGGTAGTGGAACAGGATGGCGGCCTGCGGGGGATGGGCGGACAGCACCAGGGCAGCCAGTGGGGGGACAAGCAACAGCAGCCACGTCGGCCGGAGCAGCGGGAGGGCCGCGGCGGCACCGATCATCCCGACGACGACGAACCACGCATCGGGCCTGGCGATGGCCGCGATCAGGCGGTCGGGGATGCGCAACGGCGCCGTCAGGATGGCGGTCCCATCGCCGAGCCATCGGTAGTAGCGGGCGGTATCGGAGACGGCCCCGTCGCGCAGCAAGGGCATCACGGCACCGAAGATCACGATACCCGCGACGATGGACACGATCAGGAGACCGCGCCCGTGTGCCTGCATCCGGCCCCGGCCACGGACGGCCACCACGAGTGCCACCAGCGCGACCGCGTATGCCACGTCCTCACGAGTCGAGAGGGCCACGATGGCCATCCCCCACATGAGCATCGGCCGTCGAGTCAGGCCGGCCCAGCCAGCCAGGAGCGCCAGCACCACACCAGCCAGCTCGGGGTGGAAGTCGGCCCGGATCACCGACTGCGTCGCCGCCCAGATGGGGATCCCGATCGCGAGCCCGGTCGCGAGCGGCGCAGCCAGCGGGCTCGGGCGGAAGGCCGCACGCAGGAACAGGAACGCTGCCGGCACCAGCGCGCCGACTGCGAGGGCGTGGAGCACGATCAGGACTCGCGCGTCGGCACCGAGCGCGCCCTGGACCGCGGCCGGCACGACGAGGATCGGCGAGAAATGCAGGCCGAGGAACGAACCGGGCTGGAAGCTGGAGGCCCAGGAGCCATTGACGCGCACATTCCAGATGACCTGCTGGAAGAAGCCGAGGTCGTAGCTGGCCGTCGCGAGGCCCTCGAAGCGCCGGAGCAGAAGCCAGCCGACCCAGACCGTAGCCACGAGCGTCGCCGCCGCGACGGCGATCTCCGGCCATGGAACCGCGGACGTCCGAGAGCCAGCCAACGTTGCGTGCATCTGACGCGTTTTCGCGGGGGTGACGACAGGTCGGTCGGTCACACGCCGATCGATGATGGGGTGGCGACAGGGTCGGCAGCTTCGCCGGTCCCGGAGCGGCGCCGTTCGAGTGACGTCGTCAGCGCGGTCCCTTTGCTTCGGTATCGCTGCGCGATCGCCGCCGCGGCGTCGCGGATCGCCGTCTCGGCGGATCGGCTCGGCTGCCAGCCCAGCGATCGCATGGACGTCGTATCGAAGTCGACGACCGGCGTGTCGCCGGCCCAGCCGCCTCCGCCCAAATGGCCAGCACCCACCCGGATGTCTACGCTCCCGGGAGCGTACCCGAGGGCGTCGATGACGAGTTCCGCCACCCGTCGAACGCTGACGGTTCCCTGGGGCCCGAGGTTGAGGACCGTCAGGCCGGTGGTCGTGACCGCGGTCGCGGCATATCGCATGCCCGCGACGAGATCCTCGACCGCGATGTATGGCTTGACAGGCGTGCCGTCGCCCAGGATCGCCAGGCTTGACGGATCCCGAAGCAACTTGACCACCAGATCGTGCACGACCCCGTGGTCGGAGAAGGCACCCACGGTGTTGCCGAACCGGAACGCGAACGCCAGCCAGCCGTACAGGGAGGCGAAGCCGGACACGATGGCCTCGCCTGCCAGTTTCGCCGCTGCGTAGTGCGACTCGGGCAGCAGTGGACCGTCGCCCTCGGCCGTCGGAACGCGGGCCGGGTGCCCATAGACGACGCCGGACGATGCGTACCACAGCTCGTCGACGCCGGCTGCGTGCATCGCCTCGCACACGACCTCCGTCGCCACGATGCCGCTGTGGAAGTCGGGCGCAGGGTTCCCGAAGCCGCCAGCGATATCGGTCCCGGACGCCAGGTGGATGACCCGCTGTTGGCCGATCATCGCGGACCGGACGGTCGCAGGGTCGGCCGCGTCGCCTTCGATGAAGCGGAACGGACGCCCGCCCGAGAACCGCTCCATCCAGTCGGGCCGGGCGCTCGACAGGTCATCGAGCACCGTCACGTCCGCTCCGTCGGCGAGCAGTGAATCGATGACGGTCCCGCCGATGAACCCGGCACCACCGGTGATCAGCGTGCGCCTGGGCGGCAACCCCGGCGCAGCCCCCGCCATCACCCTGGCCATCTCGCGCGGGTCGCCGCGAACCGGGCGTCGAGTCCATGCCACCGGCCCGCGCGGAACGCAGCCAGGCAGAGGAGCGGCACCCACTCCACGGAGTATTCGTAGATCCATTTGTCGTTCCACAGCGTGGCGAACTGGAGGTGCAGCACCATCAGGGCGGCGATGAGTGCGGCGACCGGAGTCGCAAGCCCGATGATCAGCAGGATCCCGACGAGGGTCTCCGTGGCGCCGATGCCGAACGCAAACGCCCCGAAGTTCGGGAGCACGACCTGCTCGATCAGGTTGCGGTACGGCTCGATCGGATGCTGCTGGGTGACGACCTCGAATTGCAGGATTGATCGGGCACTGCGGTTTCCCACCGCGTTGATGACGAATCCGAGCGGCGTGTCCGGCCAGAGGCCCGGGACGGCGGGCAGCAACTTCGCGATACCGTTGTGTAGGAAGACGACGCCGAAGAAGACCCGGAGTGCGGCCATCGCGCGCCCGAACCAAGGGCTGCTGACGACAGACGGGACGTCGCTGTCCATCGTGGTGGTCATGCCGTGTTGCATGGTCAGTCTCCCTGAAGGTGCGGCGTCAACCGCAGACGAAGCGATCGAGGCGCGCGGTCCTCGACGCCATGAACCCAGTCAATCGCTCGCGAACGGCGGCCAGCGCGTCGGCCATCGGCGCGTCGGCCGGCAGGTCGAGACGCATGTCCAGGTCGTTGGAGAGCGGGTGCCAGAACCAACCCTGGGCATCGCAGGTCAGCTCCGGTGCGACATCCTGTGGTCGGATCGGCTCGCCCTCGGAGGCCGCGCCACGCAGGGCGATGGGCCGGAAGATCCGGTCGTCCGGGATGATCCCAAGCGACTCCGCCAGCGCATCGAGACGAGGGATCTCGTCGAGGTGCGCCTCCGGCAGCGACGCCGCCAGCCGGACGTGGGCGTCGGCATCGAGGAGGATCTTGATGCCGGCCAGCGCGCGCCCATGCGCCCCTCGGCCTCGATGCTCATCGTGCAGTTCCGGTCCAGCCGAATCCAGGCTCACCTGGAAGGTGATGGGGCGCCCGCGTTCGATCAGGGGCCGGATGCCATCCCAGCGCGTACCGCGCAGGAGCATGGCATTGGTCAGCATGGTCATCGGCAAGCGGTCGGTCACGTACTCGATGAACTCCGGTAGATCCGGTCGGAGCGTCGGCTCCCCACCGGTGATGAAGACGCGCTCCATGCCCGCGGCGACGGCCGCATCCACCAGTGACCGCATCCTGTCCGCGTCGAGCCGGCGGGGGTCCACCCGCGGGCCCGCCACGACACAGCAATAGTCGCAGGCGAGGTTGCAGTCGTAGTTCGTGTACAGCCACAGGCGCGTCGGCATCAGCTGGTCCACCTCGTCCGCCTTCGTCGCGGCGGTTGGAGCTGACGGAGTCGGGGCGCTGCTCTGCGCTCCGTTGGCGGGCATCGCCCAGTCGGTCCGAGCCCGTCCCTTGCGCAGAAAGTGCGCCGACCATCCGGGACGCGCAGGATCCGGCTCGATCGAGAGCAACGCGTGCCCGCTGGCGGCCTCGAATGTCCGGAGTTGATCGGCGATGCCCTCGATCGGGCTTGACACCCGAAGGATCTGACCATCCGACATCCCGAGCAGCGCCAGGTGGACGCGGATGAGCAGTCCTGAGTCGAGGTCCGCCGTGGGATCCTCGACGCTGGCGTGGACCGGGAGCGACCGGCCGCCGCCATAGTTCATGGTGCTCTGGCTCATGAGTCCATCGGCGCGGACGTCTCGACCCGCTCAAGCGTTGCGTACTGGAATTGTTGCGGCACGCCGGCAGGCGTGTGGTGCAGGTAGCGCCGACTGGTCTGGAGCCGGAAGCCCGGCCTGAATGCGTCGTCGAGTCGATCAGGCTCCCATCGCTGCACGGGCATCCCGCTGCAACGCTCCGGGCCGTCGTCCGCGAACGTCGCCACGATGGCGGTCCCACCGATCGAGACGGTTCGTTCGGCGAGCTCGGCGTACCGTCGCTGCGCGTCCGCATCAAGCAGGAAGTGGAACGCGCCGCGATCGTGCCACACATCGAATCGGCCGACATCGGGGATGCTCGACACGTCGCCGACGATCCATTCCACCGACTCGGCGCTCGCTCCCAACCGGTGCCGGGAGATCGCCAAGGCGGCCTCGGAGACGTCGAGGACAGCGATTCGGTCGAGGTCCAGCCCGACCAGGTGATCGACCAACCGCGAGGCGCCGCCGCCGACATCGATCACGCTTCGCGCCCCCCCGTCGAGCGCCAGGCCGACCAGCTCCCGGGACGTCAGCGGGTCGGGCTCGAACCATCCGACGGCATGCATCTCACGGGTGGCGTGGATCCAGTCCCAGGTGTTCGTCGTCGGGGCATCCGTTGGCATCGAGGGTCCTTCATGCGGGTCGGTGAGCGTCACCGCTACGATGACGGTTAAACCCCACCGCGTCGATGACGGAATCATGACGCCGAGGACCGACTGCCTGGATACAGGCGCCGATCCCTGAGGAGCGATGTTGACCACCGCCCAGCCGGCGTGCTTCCTGATCGCCGACATCTCCGGATACTCCGGCTACCTCGCCGATGTCGAGCTCGATCACGCGCAGGACATCCTGGCCGACCTGATCGGGGCCGTCGTGACCTGCGCCCCGACTTCCGGCTGGCCAAGCTCGAAGGCGACGCCGCGTTCACCTACGCCCCGATCGAAACCATCGACGGCTCGATGCTGCTCGACACGATCGAGCGCTGCTACTTCGGGTTCCGAGCCGGAACTCAGCGTTCCGAGGCCGGATGGGCCGTTGTCCGGGCTGGGTCCACAGGTGATCCCGGGCTGACGCGAGGTCCTGCCGGTAGCGATACAGGACCCGCCAGCCAGGCTGACAGGTCCTGCATCGGAACAGCTGTTCGGGAGCTGGAGGCTTACTCCTCGCCCTCGAACTGGTGATCGGCATTCGAGTCACTCGGGTCGTCCGCGTGCCCGCCACCGGGCAGGTTGGCATCACCGGGCTCCTCGGCGCCGGCCTTCTCGATCTCTCCGGCGCCCTTCTCAGCCTCGTCGGCAGCCTGCTCGGCCGCCGAGTCGGGCGTCGTCTGGTCGCCTTCCTGAAGGGTGTCGGTATCGATGCCAGCCGGCTCGACGGGCTCGACCTGCTCGGCCGGCGTGACGACCGGTGCGGCCTGGGGCACCGCCGGCACCGGGGTCGGGTTGCCGGCGAACGCGATGCCCGCGCCGCTGATCAACAGAACCGCCAGTGCACCCACGGTGGGCTGGCGAAAGCGTGCGATGTTCATGTTCTCTCCTGCACACGGACCGGACGGGAGTCCGATCTCGTGCCAAGACTGCCGGTGTGCTGATGAACGGCCGGTATGTGGACGGCGCCGCGGGATTCATGTCCCATTCATCGTCACCCTCCATCCTTGGGTGCGATGAAGATCCTGGTCCTCGAGGATGACGTCCGATTGGCGAGCCTGATCCTGCGAGGTCTCCGTCGCGAAGGGCACGCGGTCGACACGGCCGGCACGGTGGAGGACGCTCGCTGGCACGCGACCGAGTCCACATACGACGTGCTGGTCCTTGACGTGATGTTGCCGGACGGCGATGGTTTCGCGCTGTGCGCGAGTCTCAGGGCTGCCGGCGACTGGACGCCCGTCCTCCTGTTGACGGCCCGCGATGCCGTCACCGATCGTGTTCGTGGACTCGATGTCGGGGCGGACGACTATCTCGTCAAGCCCTTCGCCTTCGCCGAGCTCCAGGCTCGACTTCGGGCTCTCGCACGCCGCGGGTCGACCCAACGTCCGACCGCCCTGGTATCAGGTGAGCTGTGCCTCGATCCCGCGAGTCGGCGCGTCACGATCGCCGGCGAGTCGGTATCGGTCGTCGGGCGCGAGTTCTCGCTCCTCGAGTACTTCCTTCGCCATCAGGATGAGGTCCTCGCTCGATCCAGGATCATCGACGAGGTCTGGGACTGGGCATTCGATGGCAACCCCCGGATCATCGACGTCTACGTCCGGTCCCTCCGGGCGACGCTTGGTCTCGGTGCCGCGATCCCGCAGATCGACACGGTGCGTGGCGTCGGCTACGTCCTCCGACCTGCGGGCCAACGAACCTCGAAGGCTGCGACATGACCGTCCGAGCGCGACTCACCGTGATCTACGCCATGGCGATGGTCCTCACCCTGGTCCTGGCCGGCGGCTTCGTGTGGTTGCAGCTCAGCGCAGCGCTACGAGCCTCGCTTGATCAGGCGCTCCAGGCTCGTGCCACCGCAGCCCTGAGTGCCACCGAGAACCAGGGGCAGGTCGGCATCCAGGAGAGTGATGGATCGACGCCCCCAGGCGTGTTCGTCCAGATCTATGACGCAGACGGTCACGTCGTCGACGCGACGGCCGGCGCTCCGCCCGGGCTCGCCGCGCCTCCACGTTCAACCACCGTGGCCGAGGTCACGCTCGGTTCGACGACGTACGCCGTGTACGCAGCTACCGGCGACAACGGGATGCTCGTCGTCGCGGGCAGCAGCCTCGACTCACTCCGGGCCACCTTGGATCGCCTCGCGCGCACCCTGATGCTGGTCGGCGGCGGAGGCGCGCTGGTGTCACTGGTCGGCGGGTGGTGGTTGGCTGGTCGCGCTCTCCGACCCGTAGCCTTGATGACGGCGGAGGCCGCCCGGATCGGGACGCACGACACCGAGCGCCGCCTTCCCGTTCCCGGACAGCACGATGAGTTGCGGGCGTTGGCCTTGACGCTCAACGAGATGCTCGAGCGCCAGGCCGACGGCCTGCGACGACAGCGAACGTTCGTTGCGGCCGCCTCACATGACCTTCGAACGCCGATCGCGGCGCTGCAGACGGAGCTCGACCTCGCGGACGACGAACGAACGACGGTCCCGGAGCTCAGGGCTGCGGTTCGAGCGGCGCGCGGCGATGCAGTCCGTCTGGGCGATCTCGCTGCAGCGCTGCTCGACCTCGCCGCGGTCGACATCGATGGCCGAGCGCTGGTCCGATCTCCCGTTCGGCCGGACCTGCTGTTGGATTCCATCGCCCGCCGGCTCGATTCGACTGCCCGCCAGCGGGGCGTCCGCGTCACGACAAGCGGACCCGCCAGCCTCGTGCGGGTCGATAGGACCCGGATCGAGCAGGCGGTCACCAACATGGTTGCCAATGCGATCAGCCACGGACCGGAGGGATCACTCGTCGAGATCGTGGCCCACGTCGACCCCGCTCCAGACCCGGTTTCTCCCGGCACGACCGTCGTGCTCTCCATCGACGTCCTGGATCGCGGTCCGGGCGTCCCCGACGAGATCGCCGACACACTGTTTCGTCCGTTCCAACGCGGACCGAACCCGGCGAGCCCAGGCACTGGCCTTGGGCTCGCTGCGGCTGCGGCCGCCGTTCGAGCCCACCGCGGCACCATCGGCTTCGACCCGCGCGTCGGCGGCGGAACGCGCTTCTGGTTGCGCGTCCCGGCCTAGCGATCGCCCCGCGGCATCGGTTGTCTGACAGCGACCCGTTTCGGCCACCACCTTGGGCGAGTGCTTCCGCTGATAGAACGTATCGCCCGCGCATCGGATCAGCCCGCGAGACATCAGCGCTCGCGGATCGCCGCGAGGACGTCGATCCGACCGGTCGCTCGGTCGGCCACTGCAACGGCCACAGCGAGCCCCGAGCCCATCGCGACGGCAACGAGTCCGAGTGCACCGACCGGCACGACCGGTGCCTCGGCTGGGGGGTCGAAGACGCCGGCGAGGATCGCCAGCAGGGTGATCCCGACCAGTCCGCCCGTGATCAGTCCCGCGACGAGTCCGGCGATTCCCACGACAGATGTCTCGCCGGCCACGGCAGCCCGGAAGTGCGCGGGTTCCGCCCCGATTGCGGCAAGCGTGGCGAACTCACGTCGCCGCTCCGACAGACCAGCCAGCAGGAACAGGGCCACGCCTACGCTGGCGATCAGCACACCGAACCCGACGTCAAGGGTCACGAGCGCCGCAAGATCGACTGACGTGACGCTGTTCGCCAGGCGCGCAGTCGTCGAGCCCACGTCGGTCACGGTCCACGACGAGCCGAGGCGCTGTCGCAACGCCGCCCCGGACTGACCATCGCTCGATCGAGCCAGAACGAACGAGATCTGTTGGTTGCTCGTCTGTTTGGCGACATAGTCGAGGTTGGCCACCAGGAAGGCGTCCTTCGGGGCGGTCGGGAACTCGAGGGCGATACCAGCCATCCGGAAGTCGACCTCGACGAGTCGTCCATGCGCGTCCGGGACTCGCACCTTGATGTGGTCGCCCACGACGATGCTGTAGTCCTTGGCGGTCTCGGCCGACACCAGGATCGCATCCGCCTGGTTGGCCAGCGTGTCCATCGCCGCGGCTGCCGTCGTTCCCTGGAAGAAGCTGTCCGACAGCGCCGCCGCGGCCCCCAGTGTCGCCGGATCCACCGCGAGCAGGTCCTGAGCCTCGGAGCCGACATACACGACTCGATCGACGAACGGTGTTGCCGCGGCGATGCCGGGGCCGGCGAACTGGCCGGCTGCGGAGGCGTCGACCGGGGTCGTCGCGACGGCCTTGTAGTCGGCCCCCAGCGTCAGTGCGGCATCGACCAGCTGTTGCTGGCGATAGGTCGCGTCGAAGATCAGGATGCTCGTGGCGAACGAGATCGCCAGCGCCAGCAGCACGATCGCCCGAGCTGACGCGGCCGCGCGACTCGACATCGAATGCGCGGCGAGGTCGCCCCCGGGCCCAAGGACACGCCGGAGCCCGCCGGCCAGCCGCGTCGTTCGGCCGACCGCGTGGCCGACCAGCCGCAGGAGCAGGAGCGAGCCCCCGATCCACAGCAGGAAGGGTGCCACGAACGAGGTCAGCGCCAGGGTCACGGTCGGATTGCCCTCGGTGTTGAGGACCGGGTGGACACCCGATCCGCCGACCACCCAGAACACGACACCGGCCGCGACGAGGGCGATGACATCCAGGTACAGACGGCGCCACAGCGGCGGCCGACCACGACCGAGCTCCTGTCGGCCAGCGACGAGCTCGGACCGCAGGGTGTCGCGCAGAGGAAGCGCGGCGGCGAGCGTCGCCAGGATGGTCGTGGCCGCGATCGTGCCCAGTGCCCCGACCGCGATCGCCCCCATCGGGTCGGCGGCCGACAACTCCGTGCCGAAGACCAGGAATGACAGGAGCACCCCGACCACGGCACCGACCGACGCGCCTGCCAGGGCGCCGATGCCGGCGACACCCAGGAAGACGATGACGAGGCGTCGTTGCCCAGCGCCGCGCGCCCGAAGGAGCGCTGCGTGGCGACGGGATGCCTCGGCGCCCGACTCGGCGGCGAAGCGCGTCAGGGCGAGGGCCAGCGCAACGCCCGGCAGGGCGAGGAACACGAACAACACCTGGCCCCAGGCAAGATCCTTGGCGACCGGCTCGAGGGACGCGCTCGCGTCGTCAACGATGGTGATCGACCCAGCGGCCTGGCGCTCGATCCGGCGTCGAACGCTGTCGAGCCAGGTCTGGGCCTCGGACGGCGCTCCGGGCAGCTGGGCATGGTCGAAGCGAACCAGGATCTCGTGCAGGACTGCGGGCTCGGTCGCCACGACGGGGCTGCCGCCGCCGCTCGGGTCCGTCCCGGTGGCCGACGCGTCGGCGGCCATCGCTCCCGCCGGGATGGCGGCCGCCAGGGAGTCGAGCGTGGCCGTGTCGACGATGGCCACATTGACCGGGGAGTTCGCCCCGGCGGCCCGGTGCGCGGCATCCGTCGGCCCCAGGACCAGGTCCGCGCCGCTGATGTCCACGATGCCGGAGACCGTCAGGCTCGTCGTCGTGCCGCCGGGCAGGGTGAACGTGACGGCATCCCCTGGCGTGACGCCTAGGTTGGTGGCGAAGTCCCGGCTGACGGCGATCCGGCCGGGCTCCAGCGACCCGGAACTGATCGCGAACAGGCCGGTCGCCTGCTGCAGGCGCGGGTCCATGGATACCACGATGCCGGTGCCGGTCTGTGTGGCTGTGCCTGCCTTGGTGAGGGCGGCCGAATCGAAGTGAACGAGGTCGAACGGGATGGTCGCAGTGACCGCCGGATCAGCCCTGAGCAGGGCATCGGCGCTCGTCGCATCGGTTCCGGGAGCCAGGATCGCCTGAGCGTCGACAGGCAGGGCGGCCAGCGCCCGACGGGTCACGGTGGTTCCCGATGCGGCGCCGAATAGCACGACGGACAGCATCAGTGCGGCGGCGATCGAAACGCCCACCGCCGATGCGATGGTTCGCTTCGGCTCGCGCGAGGCCAACTGCCAGATATGGCGGGGGACGTTCATCGTAGGGCTCCTTCGAGCAGGCGGCCATCGAGCATCCGGATCTGCCGGTCGGCACGAGCAGCGCTCGCACGGTCGTGGGTCACGAGCACCAGGCTCGCCTTCCGCGTCCGGCTGACGCGCTCGAGGAGGTCGAGCACCATGGCAGCGTTTGCTTCATCAAGGCTTCCAGCTGGTTCGTCGGCGAGGATGAGTGCGGGGTGGGCGACCACGGCTCTCGCCACGCCGACGCGCTGGCGTTCCGCCCGACAGCTCATCGACGCGGGCGCGTCCGTAGCCGTCGAGGCCGACCTCGGCGAGCGCCGCTGCCGCCGCCGGATACGCGACGTCGGGTTCGACGCCGCCGAGGGTCAGCGCCAGCGCCACGTTCTGTTCGGCATCCAGGGACGACACCAGGCCGAATGACTGGAAGACGATCCCGAGTCGCGTGCGGCGCAGCCTCGCCCGTTCGGTCGGCGACAGGCGCGCCAGGTCGTGGCCCAGCACGGTCACGGACCCGGAGTCGGCGCGATCGATCCCTGCGAGCAGGCCCAAAAGCGTCGTCTTGCCGGATCCCGACGGCCCCTCGATCGCAACGAATTCACCGGCCCCGATCTCCAGGTCGACGTGGTCCACAGCCGCGACCTGCTGCAGCCCGGCCGTCGTGAACGTTCGCGTCGCGCCGACACACTCGATCACGGCACTCACGCGAGGCTCCGATCGCTCGTGACCCGGCCGTCATGGAGTTCGACGACTCGATCGGCCGTGTGGGCCACCGCTGGATCGTGGGTCACGAGGACGACGGTGGTGCCGGACGCGAGGTGCGCATCGCGCAGCAGCTGGAGCACCAGCTCCGAATTATGCGTATCGAGCTCGCCGGTGATCTCGTCGGCGAGCACCACCGAAGGGTGCGCCGCCATGACCGAGGCCAGCGCCCCGCGTTGCTGCTCGCCGCCCGACAGCTGGGCCGGGCGGTGCCGGTGCCGGTCGCCGAGCCCGACGCGCGCCAACGCATGAGCGGCGGCGTCCGTGTCGAGGGGCCGTCCGGCCAGCCATGCGCTCAGCTGGACGTTCTCGAGCAGCGACAGCATCGGGGCAAGGTTCTGGCTCTGGTAGACGATGCCGATCTCCCGCCCGCGCAGGCGAGCCCGCTCGTCGTCGCCGACCGTGGTCAGGTCGGTTCCGCGGAAGAGAACTCGTCCGGCGGTCGGTCGGTCCGAGCCAGCCATGATGTTGAGCAGGGTGCTCTTGCCCGAGCCCGAGCGCCCCATCAGGGCCACGAACTCGCCGGGCCCGATCGTGAGGTCGACCCCGCGCAGGGCGATCGTCTCGACATCCGCTTCGCGGTAGATCCTGATGACGTCCTGGAGAACAAAGTCCTTGTCAGTCGGCGGATGTCCATCCGATCGGCGGTCTCGTCGGTCGATGGTCGGGGTCGGAGCCGTCACGCCCATCGGAAGCTTTCGATCATCTGGCGGAAGGCATCGACATTGTCGACGCCGTCGGGGGTGGACAGGGAGATGATCGCGATGCCGGACGGTCCCGGGACGTAGTAGCGGTCGACGGTCGAATCGACCCGCTTGCCGGTCACGGGATCCGGCGGAGCGGGAAGGTGGAATGCCAGGTGCATCAGCGACGCGCCACCGACGGCGACCGTGTCCTGAGCGATCAGCGAGAACCCAGCCTGGGCCTTGAGGGCCGGCAGATCCGTGGCGGCGACATAGCCGGCGATGTCGGACTGGCCGCTTACGATGAGGATCGTCTCGCTGCTGTCCTTGTCGCGGATCGTCACGCCATCCGCAGCGCTGCTGACCTGCCAACCCTCGACGTACTGCACGCTGAACCCGAGCTTCGGGTCCTGGTATGGCAGGAACACGGCGTTGTCGGGCACGTCGCCGGCCGCCGTCCCGACATCGGCCGGCTGGCTCTCGGACGGCGTCACGGCGCTGCCGCTCGAGTCGGGCCGGCCCGTCGCCGTCGCGGGCTGTGCAGCACACGCCGCCGTCACGGCGGCGAGCACGACCAGCAGGGTTGCGGCACGCGTGGTTGTCGCCTGCAGGCGATGTCTGGACTGCATCGTAGACCTCGTATGGCGCTCGACACCGTTGTCGAGGCGTGCCACAGGTTTACAGGTAGGACCTGAGCCTCACCTGAATCGGGGCATGTCCAGGCGGAACGTCGCGCCTCGGCCAGCTTGCGATTCGACTGACAGTCGACCGCCGTGCTGGCGTGCGAGCTCCGCGGCGATCGCCAGTCCGAGCCCGGAACCCGTCGGGGCTCCGGCATCTGAACGGACGCGGTAGAAGGGCTCGAAGATGCGGTCCAGGTCGGCGACAGCGATGCCCGGGCCCTGGTCGATGACGTCGACGATCGCCCGGTCGTCGCGCGCGCTGGTTCGGACGCGGACGACCCCGTCGCCGTATCGGAGGGCGTTGTCGATCAGGTTGGCCACGACCCGGCTGAGGTCATCGGGATCGCCGCTGACGATGAGGTCGCTCGCGAGGACGAGATCGATCAAGACATCGTCCCGGTCGATGCCGGCCTTGACCAGCTCGACGGCTTCGGCGGTGATGACCGACAGATCCACCGCGTCTCGAGCGGGTTGCTGCAGTCCTCGCTCCGAGCTTGCGAGCACGAGCAGGTCACGGGTCAGGCGGGCCATCCGGTCGGTGGACTCCACGATCCGGGCCAGCGCCGCGCCTTCTCCTTCAGGGGAGGGGGCCAGCAGTGCCGATTCTGCCGTGCTACGGATCGCCGCGATCGGCGACCGCATCTCATGTGAAGCGTGCGCGACGAACCGTCGCTGGCGTTCGTGCGCATCGCGGATCGGGCGAAGCGTGCGATCCGCGAGGTGATACCCCACGGCACCCACGATGGCGAGGACGAGCGTGTTCGCCAGGAGGAGGGCGATGACGACCGCTTCCATCGTCCGTCCATAGGCCAGCCGTGCCGCCTCGTCGCCGGACACCTCCGGAGCGATGTCGAATGCCGGCTGAAGTGCGACCGCCAGGACGACGGCAAACGTCGCGCTGAACACCACGAGGACGACGAAGAACAGCAGCAGGTACCGGATCGCCAGTCGGCGACGAGCGTGGGCGAACATGTCAGTCCTGCAGCGCCTCGGCTCTCAGCCGGTACCCGGCGCCGCGAATGGTTTCGATGGCGCCATCACGACGCCCTCCGTCGAGTTTGCGGCGGAGACTGCGGATGTAGACCTCCACGATATTCGACTCGGCTGCGTAGTCGGCGTCCCAGACGGCCTCGATCAATCGCTCCTGGGTGAAGACCTGGCCAGGGTGGCGGACGAGAACCTCGAGCATGGCGAACTCTTTCGCTGTCAGACGGATCAGGTCGTCGCCACGTTTGACCTCGCGGGACGCCGGATCGAGCTGCAGGGCCCCGATACGGATGACCGGCACGGGCTCGCCGGCGCCTCGCCGACGGAGCGCCCTGACGCGCGCGAGCAACTCGGTGGCGGCGAAGGGTTTTGCGAGGTAGTCGTCCGCCCCCGCATCCAGGCCGCCGACGCGGTCTTCGATGGCATCGAGCGCGGTCAGCATCAGGATCGGGGCGTTCACGCCGTTCGATCGGAGGCGGCGACACACGGTCAACCCATCCAGCCCGGGCAGGACGCGGTCGAGGACGATCATGTCGTAGGCGTAGGTTTCCGCCCACACCATGGCATCGCGACCGTCGCCGGCGACATCGACGGCGTACGACGCTTGCTCAAGGATGGTCCGGATCGCGGCGGCGATCGCCGGTTCGTCCTCGACGACGAGAATCCTCATGCGCCCAGTATCGTCCCTATTGCTGAATGGCCGACGGCGATCGGGTGCTCGGAGCATCGGCCCGTACCGCGCGTTGCGACCAACGACGAGGACGCCGTGCGCCCCGGACCGCTGGGGGGAAGCAGCCCGGGGCGCGACGACACGCACGATCGTAGGGATCCAAGATGAATCCTGGCTGAAGGCTCGTCCGACGTGGGTGCCTCAGGAGTCCGAGCGCGACCCCACAGGCACCACCGGCGACCGACGGCGAGTGGCCAGTACCGGCACGGTACCGGTTGGCGCTTTGGTCAGGGCGGCAGGAGCCCGGGCGGGCCGGAGGAGGCAGCCCGCCCGGACGGAGATGGTCTACGCGGCGCGATTCACGCAGCCTCGAGAGCGGCGCGGAAGATGTCGATCGACTGGTCGACCTCCGCGGCAGTCGTCACCAGCGGGGGAACGAAGCGCATCGGTCAGGAAGCAAAACCTCGCCTGTCATGTGTGGGCCTCCCTGCGTCGTGTCGTACCGCACGCAACTGGCCCGGCCGCGACCGACGGCAGGGTCACGGCGCGGCGCCGCGACGAGATGGCATGGTACGGCTCCGTACCCGGCCGGTGCCTTGCATTTCGGGGGCGATTCGTCTGACATGCATCGGGCCGCCGCGCCAGCGCGTCTCCAGCCAGCTGCGTTGCAGCGGCATCCGGCCGGGGTTCCTCGGCGAGATCGGCACCCAGCGTGGCCGGATCGGTGCTGCCGAGGAGCGGGTGTTCCGGGACGATGCGATCGCTGCCGGGACCGGGCTCGAGGGCGCCCTGCGGAACGGCGTGTTCTGCGAACTTGGCACGGGCGATTCCGGGATCGACTCGGTCATCGAGGCGCTGCGCGCCCACGACTACGCCGGGTGGCTCGTGATCGAGCAGGACCAGTTCCTGATGGCGTCGGACACGCCGGCCTCGGTCCTTGCGGTCCAGCGGGCCAACCGCGAGTACTTGCGCCGCTTCGGGATCTAGGTGTCGTCACTAGGGACGTTGTTGACAAGTGAGAGCCTCCGGGCACGGTACGGGGTGTCAAAGCTCCAAACCGTGAGGAGGCTCTCGTGGCCCATCGTACGGCCCGACTCAACCAGTACGGGCGCCAACTGCTGATCGATCGCGTCGTCCACGATGGCTGGACCGTGGCCACGGCTGCCCAAGCCCAGGGCATCAGCCGGGCGACCGGCCACAAGTGGGTCCGCCGCTATCGCCTGGAAGGACCGACCGGCCTGGCCGACCGCAGCTCCCGGCCGCATCACTCGCCGAACGCCACGCCGGCCCACGAGGTCCAACGCATCATCGCGACCCGCCAGACGTGGCGCTGGGGACCCGATCGGCTCGGTCCACTGCTGGGCCTGCCAGCATCGACCGTCGGCGCGGTCCTCCGCCGCAGCCGGTCGCCCCGCCTCGCCGACATCGATCGACCGACCGGCCTGCCCGTCCGGCGGTACGAGATGTGCCATCCGGGCGAGCTCGTCCACCAGGACCACAAGAAGCTCGGTCGCATCCCCGACGGTGGCGGCCATCGCGTCCACGGTCGCTCGACCGAGATGCGCCGCAAGCCAAAGCTCGGCTACGACCACTTCGAGGTCATCCTCGACGGCCGGACCAGGCGTTCGGTCGTCGTCCAGGTCCCCGACGAGACCGCGGTCAGTGCCGCGCTCGCCCTCGAGACGGCGCTCGCGGTGTTCGCCGCCGACGGGATCACGGTCGAGCGCGTCCTGACGGACAACGGCCGCGCGTATCGCTCGAACGCCTATCGGGCGGTGCTCGGCGAGCGCCGCCACAGCCGGACTCGGCCGTATCGTCCGCAGACCAACGGCAAAGCCGAGCGGTTTATCGGGACCCTCGTGCGGGAGTGGGCCTATGCCCGGCCGTACGCGAGCAATGCCGATCGGCTGGCCGCCCTGCCGACCTTCGTCGACTTCTACAATCAGCGTCGCCCCCACCGGGCGCTCGGCGGACTCTCACCCTCGACCGTTGTCAACAACGTCCATGGTGACCACAGCTAGGCTCCGCGCCCGAGCCCCATGCGGATGACATCGGGATGCAGGCAGCCACATCGCAACCCGCTACGTCGTCGTGGAACCAAGGTCCTGGCTGTCGTGCTACCCACCTTCTTCGCCCCGGAGCGCCTCAACGCCTTCACGGATGAGGAGTACTGTGATGCCGAGGGCGGCCACCGGATCGGCCCACCAGAAGCCGAACACAGCGTTGAGCGCGAGGCCGGCGAGCGTGACGATGGACAGGTACCAGCAGGCATACGTCTGCTGGGCGTCCGCGATCATCGCCCGGCTGCCGAGCGCCTCGCCGACCCGCCGCTTGGCGCGCGCCAGCCAGAGCATCACCGCGATGGACACGGCCGTCAGGGCGATGCCCACCGGACTCGCATCAGGGGCTTCCTGGTTGATCAGCGTCTGGACCGCTTCGAAGGCGACGTAGGCCGCGAGCAACAGGAAGGCGATCCCGACAAAGCGCTCAGCCCGTTGCTCGATCCGCTCGATGGCCTCGTCGTCGTGTTGGCTGCGGGTCTCGGCCAGGAGCCGCCAGATGATCACCGCGCCCGAGATGGTCTCGACGAAGGAGTCCACGCCGAAGCCGATCAGCGCGATGCTCCCGGCCGCCAACCCCGCCCCGACGGCGATGATCCCCTCAAGGATGTTCCAGCCGACCGTCAGGTATTCAAGCTGGAGGCCACGCCGGAGGTTGACCGGCCGGAGGTCAGCAATGGCCAATGGACAGGCTCCCTACCTACGTAATACTTGAGCAACGACTCAAGTGTAAGGGCCTGTGAGTCTGCGTGTCACCGGCTCCGACCGGCGACACGCGAGCGCAACGCGGTCACCAGTGAGACGAGGTTGGTCCCGGAGGGGTCGCACCAGGGCCGTCGTACCATGCCTCATCGTGACCAAGGCATCTCGTCGATCATCCGGCCCACGTCCAGGCGCAGTCAGGAGATCCGGCCGTCCGGGCCGGTCGCGACGTCATCTCGTCGCCGCGGCCGGCGCGATCGCTGCGCTGGCGATCGCCCTCGTCGCAGTCCTCATGAGTATCGCGCCGGGTCACTCGTCAACCACCGCCTGGAGCCGACTGGGGACCGAGGATGTCCACTCACTTGCCTTCGTCGACGACGATTCGAACCGACTCCTGTTCGGTCACCATGGCGGGATCCTGTCGTCCTCCGACGGCGGTCGAAGTTGGCAGGCACTTCCGACGCGATCCGATGCGATGAGCCTCGGAGCGTCAGCGGGCGGCTCGATCATCATTGCCGGTCATGAAGTCCTTGCGGCGAGTCGCGACGGCGGTAGGACCTGGGATGACATCGCCGCCTCGTTGCCGAGCCTCGACATCCACGGCTTTACGCGCGACCCGCAGGATCCGGGTCGCATGTGGGCATATCTGGCAACCGGCGGGCTCTGGGAGAGCCGGGACGGGGGCCTCGCATGGGAGCGTGTTCAGGAGGACAACGTCCTCCTGCCGGTCGCGGCGGCAGGTCCGCAAGGCACCCGTCTCTTCGGCGTGACAGTCGACGGTGTGGCGGCGTCCGACGACGGAGGGCGGACGTGGGGAACCACCGGAAACCCAGAGCTGTACCCGGTCGTCAGCCTCGCCGCCAGCGCCGACGGGCGTGTCCTCGTCGCCGCCGGGCCCGACGGTCTTGCGCGGTCCGACGACGCCGGTGTCAGCTGGTCGAAGCTGCCGTTCGAGGGTGATCCGGCCGCGATCGCCCTGACGGCCGGCGGCCGTACCGTTGCGCTCGTGACACGCTCCACCGAGTTCTTCCGGTCCGATGATGGCGGTCAAACGTGGCCCGCGCCCTGAAACAAGGCACACGGGCCACGCGGTTCACGCCGCGCCTCGTTTATCCGCGAGGGCCATCCTTGGTTTGGCCGCGATCGACCATGGGCAGCACGGCGACCCATCGAGCGCATGCGTCCGCGGTGAACGGATCGCCCCCGACGACGGCGAGCCGGACGACCGACCCGTCGTAGCGGGCCCAGATCCGACGGCGTGGCCGCAACAGGCTGATCGAGACACCGGCGACGAGCAGGATGGCGCCGAGCCAGATGAGGCCCTGCCCGGGGTCGCGCTTGGCGATCAGGCCGATGTAGCTGCTCGGGCGGCGGAACTCGATCCCGATTCCCGGATCGGGGGCGAAGTAGCCGTCGCCGGTCCTGAGGACGGCGCCGAACGCGATCTGCGGCCCGACCTGTTCGCCGGTCGGCTGGCGAGCTCCGATCACCGTCAGCTCCGCGACACCGCCGTCGGCCTTGGCGAGAAGGAGCTCGATCGACACATCCGTACCGGGTACGGTGAGGAGGCCCTCCGGCGTTCCTGCGACGTTCCCGTCGAGGAGGACCGAACCGGAGTAGAGGATCAGGCCCTTCTCGTCACGGACGTCGATCTCGACGGCGGGCCCGAAGAAGTTCTCATGGAACGCCCAGCCGTCGATCGAGAGTGGGTCGTTGACGGTGATCTCCTTGCGGGCGATCTGCTCGCCGTTGCGATACACAGCCAGGGTCGTCCGGAAGTCGAGCGGGTTGCCCGCCTCGCCAAAACGAGCGACGAAGTCCTCGTTCTGGACGAGGACGGTCTGCGGATCGTCCGGGAAGCCGGTGGGCCGGCCCTCGCCGACGGGCACCTTCAGCGACGTCTCGTAGCCGAAGCGCGGCGTGACGATCCCCATGCCGAGGACGAACAACAGAAGCGCGGCATGGCTCACGAGCGATGCCAGTGGCGCCAACCGGTTCCGCTCGGCGAGGAGGTGGGTGACGCCGTCGGCCGATTCGAGGCGGACGCGGTAGCCGGCGCCCCGGAGGACGTCGGGAAGGACCGAACCGTCGAGTCCGTCGAGCGGGCCCGTTCGTGCGGGGACCGATGACCGGAAGAATGCGCGGCCCCGCTTGACGGGCGGCGTCCGGACGTCACGGAGGAGCCGCGGCAGACGCGACAGTGTGTTCCCGACGAGGCTGACCGTGAACAGGCCGACCAGGAGCGTCCACCACGACGAGGTGAAGATGCGGTAGAGCTCAAGTCGCACGATGACGGAAGCGAGCGGTTGGCCGTAGCGTTCGGGGAGGCGCTGCACCGCCGCGGCCGCCAGGGCCGGATCGGCCAGCGTCGATGTTCCGAACTGGATGACCAGGATCCCGGCGATGCCGGCGATCAGCATCCCCCCGAGGAGCACGTTCGCCGTCCGCACGGAGGTGAAGACGTACCAGGTCCGCCGAATTGCGCGCCAGATCGCCCGCCGCCACGGGAGGGAGGCCGTCGCCCCACGTCGTTCGTTCGGGGTCGCCATCGGTCATGCCTCCGGACGAATGAGACGGATCCGGACGAAGACGGCGGGAAACGGGCCGAGGCGCACGAGTTCGCGCTCGAGATCGGCGCCCTCGAACGGCCCGCCGGCGACAAGGATCGACCCGACGGCGCGCGCGATGGCGATCCGCGACCAGCGAGGCATGGTCAGACGATCCCGAAGTCGAACAGGCCGGCCAGACGGGCGAAGGCACCACTGAACACGAGGACGCCGACGCCCACGACCAGGGTTCCGGTGACGACATCGATGACCCGCCGGCGCTCGCCCAGCCAGCCGGCGATCCGGCGGAAACGCCGCAGGGCGACGAGAACCGCGATGAACGGGATCGCCAGCCCGGCAGCGTAGGCGAGGAGGAGGAGCAGGCCAGCGCCTGCCGTGGGCGCCGACGCGGCCAGGGCGAGGATCGCACCGAGCGTCGGACCGATGCATGGCGTCCAGCCGACCGCGACGCCCGCGCCGAGCAGGAGCGGTCCTCCGGCCCGGATGGTCCCTACGCGAGCGGGGACCATCAGCATCGGGTGCCGGCCGGCGATCATCAGGAGGCCCATCGCGACGATCAGGCCGCCGGTCACCTGGCGCAGAAACGGGACGGTCGACAACAGCGTGAATCCGACGACGCCGATCGACGCCCACAGCAGAACGAACACACCGAGAAACCCGAGCAGGAAGCCGACTGCCCGCCAGGTCGCTGAGCCACTGGCGGCGCCAGGCGATCCCCCGGCGAGGCCCGAGGACCAGCCGCCGCCCGCGCCGCCCGCGACGTATCCGGCGTACACCGGGATGACCGGCAAGACGCACGGGGATACGCACGAAACGAGGCCGGCGAGGAACGCGACGGCCAGGGTCACGGGGCAGGGCTCCCGCTGGGCGGCGATGAGGACGTGGGCTGCGGGGTCGCTGGTGCCGCGTCGAGCAGTTCGGCGGCCATCGTGCGCCGCGGATCGCCCGTGGGTGCGACCTCCAGGAAGCGTTCGACGTCTCGGCGCACGTCGTCGGTCGCGTTCCCATCAAGTCGCAGACGGGCCATCGCACGGTACAGCAGGGCGTCAGGCTGGTCCGGATACAGGGCGAGGACGCGGTCGAAGACGGGACCGGCTGCGTCGGGGCGATCGGCGCCGAGCAGGATCGTGCCGACCCCGAGGAGGGCCCGAACGTTGCTCGGATCGAGCTCGAGGGCCGCCGTGTACCGCTCCGCAGCCTCGCCTGCCCGGTTCCCCTCGAGGAGCGCATCCGCGAGGGCGATGAGCGCCTCGACGTCGTCCGGCTCGGCACCGACGAATGCCTCGAGGTCCTCGATCGACGTCGCCGAAGGCGGCACGGGCCCGCCCGATAGTTCGCGGCCGGCGAGACGCGGTCCGACAGCCGCGGCGATCGGGACGGCAAGCGCGAGGGCCATCGCCGCGCCGAGGACGATCGTCGAGAGCCGCGATGCAGGCAACGGCGACCGAGCGCTCCAGCGTCGTGGGGTGCCAGCGTGTCCCCGCGTGCGCGACCGTCGGACCACGAGTGCTGCGCCGGTTGCGACGAAGACCGCCGGCGCGAGCCAGAGGGCGAGATCCGGACCGCCGACCGGCGGATCGAGGAGGATCCAGCGGCCATACCGGGCGACGAAGAACGCCCGCACCTCATCGCCCGACGCCCCCGCTGCGAGCTGTTCACTCACCAGGGCGCGCATCTGGGCGGCGGAGGTCGCCGGCGAGTCGGCGATCGAGAGGCCCTGGCACGTCGGACAGCGAAGCTGCGCCTCGATAGCCCGCGCCCGGTCGTCGAGACTGGCGCGGCCCGCGGAGGCCGCGGCCAGGCCGACACTCACGACGACCGCAACGACGGCGACCAGCAGGATGGCGTCGCTGCGTGCGAGGCGCCGACCCATGACGATCACTGAAGGATCGCCTCGATCTGCCGCCGGAGGTCGCTCTCGGTCAGTGCCCCGACCTGGAGCGAGCGGACGACCCCGGCGTTGTCGATGAAGAACGTCTCGGGGATGCCGAACACGCCATAGTCGATCGCCGTTCGGCCGTCTTGATCGAGGAGGCCCGGATAGGTCTGCCCGTACCGGCGCATGAAGTCGTCAGCGTTCTCGGCACTGTCCTGGTAGACGACACCCAGGACGCGCAGGCCGTCGGCCTCGTACCGCGCCGCGGCGGCGGTGAGGAGCGGGGCCTCCTCGCGGCAGGGGATGCACCACGACGCC
>JBKJHI010000029.1:0-2593 GCA_046599085.1 Candidatus Limnocylindrales bacterium | reverse complement strand
CTCACCACGGACTCGACCCGCCTCGCCGACGCGCTCGTGCAGCAGGCCCGTGTCTCGCCGCGATTCGCGTATGGTGCCCTGGCGGCGTACCAGGCGATCCCGCGCTTCAGCGAGGACCTGACCACGTTGCGCCAGGCGCGGCGGATCCGTGGTCTTCGGGGATCGTGGCATCCACGGCTGCTCGTCGGCATCCTCATCCTGGCCATCCGCCACGGCGATCGACTCGCGGTCGCGATGGATGCGCGCGGCTTTGGCCCTGGGCCGCGGACGTTCTACCGGACACTCCGGTGGGGCTGGCTGGACCTCGTCGTCGGGGCCAGCGCGTTCGCGGTGCTGTGGCTGGCGATGCAGGCGGCGTCCATCGTTTCGACGTAGCAGGGCGGCGCGGCGCGGTGCCGCGATGCTAGGCTGCAACGCATGCGTGACGCCATCCTTGCCGACGCCTTTGGTCACCACGTCTGGGCGACCGAGCGCGTCATCGACGCCTGCCTCAGCCTGACGCCCGAGCAGCTCGCGGCGCCGGTGCCCGGTACCTACGGCTCGATCATCGACACGCTGCGCCACCTCGTCGGTGGCGACGCGAGCTACCTCACCGTGCTGACCGACGGACGAGTCGCCGAGATCGCCGAGGCCACCATGGATCTGCCCGCGCTGCGCGCCGCCATCGCCGACTGTGGCGAAGGCTGGGCGTGGCTCGTCGAGCAGCCGCTCGACGCGGAGCGGATCGTGGTCCGGGTGCGCGACGATGGGTCCGAGGGCCATGCGCCGCTCAGCATCCGCGTGGCCCAGGCGCTCCACCACGGTACCGACCACCGCAGCCAGGTGTGCACGGCCCTGACGATGCTCGGCATCGAGCCGCCCGCCATCGATGTCTGGGACTTCGCTGACAAGGATGGTCGGCTGCTGGAAACCGAGCCCACGGCCTGAGACCGGAGTCCCCGTGACCGACGCGCGAACGATCATCTTCTTTCCGGAGGGTGCCTTCGGGCCGACCAACAACTGCGTCGGCATCGGCAACGTCCTGCGTGGGCGCGGCCACCGCGTGGTGTTCGTCGTGGAGGAGTCGTTCGCGGGCACGCTTGCGGCGCAGGGGTTCGAGGAACGGACGATGCGCCTCGGCGCGCCGCCGGCCGAGCCCGAGGTCCCGGGCCAGTTCTGGATCGACTTCATCCGCGACACCTCGCCCGTGTTCAAGACCTCGACGCTCGAGCAGCTGAGCGGCTTCATCGCGCCCACCTGGCAGGCGCTCATCGATGGCGCGAAGTACGTCGATCCGCGGCTGGCCGAGATCTTCGATGAGGTCGCGCCGGACGTCATCGTCGAGGACAACGTCGTCGCGTTCCCGGCGATCAGCGCCAGCGGGCGCCCGTGGGTTCGCATCGTGTCGTGCAACCCGATGGAGATGAAGGACGCCTCGATCGCGCCGTTCTCGAGCGGCTACCCGGTCGCGGATCGGAGCGGGTGGGCGGCCTTCCTCGAGGAGGTCCGCCGGACGCACGGCGACATGTGGGCTGACTTCGACGCGTTCTGTCGCGAGCATGGGGAGACGGGCCTGCGCTATGGGGAGCTCGGGCCGGAGTTCATCGCCGAGTCTCCACACCTGAACCTTTACTCCTACCCGGCCGAGGCCGACTACGAGCGGACGGCGCCGCTGGGTCCGACGTGGCATCGACTGGATTCCACCGTCCGGGCCGCTGATACGACCTGGGATCTGCCGGCCCATCTGGCCGAGCGGGACGGGGCGTTGATCTACCTCTCCCTGGGGTCGCTCGGTTCCGCGGACATTGGGCTGATGCAGCGCCTGGTGGACCTGTTGGCCACGACGGAGCACCGCGTGATCGTGTCCAAAGGCCCGCTCGCCGACCAGATCACGTTGCATGGCAACCAGGTCGGGGAGTCATTCCTGCCGCAGCCCGCGATCCTGCCGCAGGTCGACCTGGTCATCACCCACGGCGGCAACAATACGGTCACCGAGGCCTTCCACCACGGCAAGCCGATGATCGTCCTGCCACTCTTCTGGGACCAGGTGGACAATGCCCAGCGGGTCGACGAGACCGGCTTCGGCCGACGCCTCTCCACCTACGGCTTCCGCGATGAGGAACTGACCGACGCCATCGACGAGCTGCTGGCCGACGAGCCGCTGGCTGGCCGTCTCGCCGCGATGTCCGCCCGCATCAAGTCCGCCTCCGGGACCGTGCGCGCCGCCGACCTGATCGAACGGGTGGCGAGGACCAGCAGCGCGATCCACGGTTGAAGTCGCCGAGGCTCCGCGTCGCGATGGCCAGCGCCCACGTGGCGGGACGGGCTACCGCGTCAGGACTACGATGACGACACTTCCCACTCGACCCCGTCACGCCCAGGAGGCACCCCCCGTGACCGATACCCTCGAACGCGTCAAGACCTACCAGCAGTTCATCGGCGGCGAGTTCGTGGATGCCGCGGACGGCCGAACCGTCGAGGTCATCAACCCGGCCAATGACAAGGTGATCGCCAGCGTCCCGGCCAGTTCCGCCGAGGACGTGGACCGCGCCGTCGATGCGGCCGCGCTCGCCTTCGAGTCGTACAGGAAGAGCACGCCCCAGGACCGCTCGTT
>JBKJHI010000026.1:0-2553 GCA_046599085.1 Candidatus Limnocylindrales bacterium | reverse complement strand
GAGGGCCGCCGAGTAGAGCAGGTGGCGGGCGTTCAGCAGGAAGGTCAGGAGCATGATCGCCGGCCACGCCACGCCGCCCACGATGTAGCCGACGGCGGCGAACTGGGCGGCCCCGGCAAAGCCGATCGTGCTCATCGCCATGGCTTCCAGCGGCGAGAACCCGGCGTCGCGCGCCGACAGCCCGTAGACGAAACCGAACCCGCTGGCCGAGACCGCGATCCCCAGCGATTCGATGAGCAGCCGGCGCCGGCCGGCGTCGACGGGCTCGGTCAGCGGAGGAAGGTCCTGGCGCAGGTGCCGTCGCAGACCACGAACATCGCGTGCTTCTCGAACGCGTAGCCCGCGGCGTGGAGCAGACCCGCGCAGCCCTTGGTCGGGCACTTCCAGACCCACCACCGGTCGTTCAGGTCGAGCGGCGTGCTCTCCATCGCCAGGGTCGCGGCCAGGCCGTCGCGCTCGGCGACGAGTCGTGCGACCACTCCGGCGCGATCGACCTCGGGCTCGCTGGTGTAGGGGTAACTCTGGCTGACGTTCGAGGACACGCTTCCCTCCGGCGGATGACGGGCCCACATCATCGCACGGCACCGCGGGCGCCGGCCGGTCACCAGACGGCTGGCAGCCCCGCGCTGCGCGGATCGGTCGTCGCCGCGACGGATCCGTCCAGGGTGCCCGGCCCGCCGTCGACCAGCTCGATCGCGTGCTGGTGGCCGAGATCGCTGTCGAACGGGTCCGTGGCCACGAGGGTGTGGCCCAGATCGGCCAGGGTCTCGGCGATGCCATCGACGTGACGCGGCTCCAGGTGGACGTCCGTGGCCGGGGCAAAGTGCTCGGGCGGCGCCACGAACCAGCGCGGCATCGACACGGCGGTCCGGATGTCCACGCCGCCATCGACCACGGCACTCACGAACTGGGCATGGATCTGCGGCTGGGCGTCGCCGCCCATCGCGCCCGCGACGATCCACGGGGCGAGGCCGCGGCCGTCGCCGGCGTCCCGAAACAGCATCCCGGGGAGCAGCGTGTGGAGCGTCCGCTTGCGCGGCTCCAGCACGTTGGGATGATCCGGGTCCAGGCTGAAGTAGCTCCCGCGGTCCTGGTAGTGGATACCGGTCTCGGGGTCCACCACGCCCGACCCGAAGCCCAGGTAGTTCGATTCGATGAGGCTCACGGCGTTGCCCTCGGCATCGACCACGGCGAGGTAGATCGTGCCGCCGCCCGGCGGATTCGTGGCAGGAGGGCTGGACGCCGCCCGGCGGGGGTCGATGCGCGCGGCGAGGTCGGCCAGTCGCGCCGGATCCAGCAGCATCGCCACCGGCACGTCGCGGAAGGTGGGATCAGTGAGGTAGGCGTCACGGTCCGCCATCGCCAGACGGGACGCCTCCAGGCCGGCATGGATCCACGCTGCATCGGTCACGCCGTCGCTCGAGAAGGCGTCGCGCGGCGGTGGCCCGAGGCGTTCCAGGATCCCCAGGATCTCCAGGGCGACGATCCCAGAGCTGTTCGGCGGGTGGGTGGTGACCCGCACACCGCGATAGTCGAGCGAGATCGGGTCGTCGAAGGTCGAGCGGTGCTCACGCAGGTCGGTCGCGGCGATGGCGGACCCGGCGGCCCGGAGTCCGCGAGCCTGGCGCTCCCCGATGTCACCGTCGTAGAACGCGTCGAATCCGTCGCGGGCCAGTTCCCCGAGCGTGGCCGCCAGCGCCGGGAGTCGGACCCGTTCGCCGGGACGCCACGGCCGACCGTGCGGCCGATAGACCGCGAAGTAGCCCGCATCCCGGCCGAGCTCGGCGGCGATCGGTGGCGCCGTGGTCTCGACCGCGTCGATGAAGCCGTCCCACGCCGGAAAGCCGGCCGCGGCGAGCTCGATGGCGGGGGCAAGGATGGCGTCCCGTGACAGGCGGCCATGGCGGGCGTGCGCATCGCCCCACGAGCGGACTGCGCCGGGCACCGTGATCGACAACGGGCCGCGCCGCGGGATCGACCGCAGGCCGCCGTCGCGCAGGGCTCCGGCGTCGGCGGCGGCGGGCGCCCGACCCGAGCCGTTGATGGCCGTCTGCCTGGCGGTGGCGGCATCCCAGATCAGCCAGAACGCGTCACCACCGATCCCGCAGCCGCTCGGCTGCACCACGCCCAGGACGGCGTTCGTGGCGATCGCCGCATCGACGGCCGATCCACCGGATCGCAGGATATGCAGTCCAGCGGCCGTCGCGAGGTGATGCGGCGCGACGACTGCGCCGTGCGCGCCGCGCGCGAGCGGGACGGGTACCCACGGCCGGCCGTTGGTCATCGCGTCAACCGCGTGCGTCGGGGCTGCCGGACGTCGCGGCCTGGCCGGGGTCGCCGGCTGGTGCCTCGCCGGGCTCGCCGGTCGCCGGCGCGAAGGCGTCCTCATCGCGCCGCAGTTGCGACAGCGGGATGAGCGCGACCGCAAGCAGGACCGCCGTGGCGATGAGCATCCCGTCGATGCCGAGGGCCGCGGCCGCGAACCCGCCGATGACCGCACCGATGATCTGGCCGATGGCGAGGAAGACCGAATACAGGCCCATGATCGCGCCC
>JBKJHI010000101.1:0-5411 GCA_046599085.1 Candidatus Limnocylindrales bacterium | reverse complement strand
AAATGGTCGCCATTCTTGCGCTGCAAGCCGCCGTTTTCATGGAACCATTCCACGGTATCGGCGTCGAGTTTTTCGCTCCACAGGTAGGCGTAGTAGCCGGCCGAGTAGCCGCCCGACATGCTGTGCGAGAAGTAGGTGGTGCGGTAGCGCGGCGGCACTGGCGCAAAGTCGACGCCCGCTTCCTTGAGCGCGGCCGCTTCGAAGCCCAGCACGTCGGTCGGGATCTTGTTGGCGGGGAGCTGGTGCCAGCGCTGGTCCAGCAGCGACGCCGACAGGTACTCGGTGGTGGTGAAGCCCTGGTTGAACTTCTTGGAGGCGGCGACCTTGTCCAGCAAATCCTTCGGCATCGGCTCGCCGGTCTTGTAGTGCCTGGCGTAGTTGGCCAGCACGGCCGGATCGACCATCCACATTTCATTGACCTGCGACGGATACTCGACGAAGTCGCGCGGAACATTGGTGCCGGCGAAACGCGGATACTTCACATCCGACAGCAGGCCATGCAGCGCGTGGCCGAACTCGTGGAAGGCCGTCTTGACTTCGTCGATGGTGAGCAAGGTCGGCTCGCCGGCAGGCGGCTTCGGAATGTTCAGGTGGTTGGCGATGACGGACTTGGTGCCCATCAGGCCCGACTGCGGAACATAGGCGTTCATCCAGGCGCCGCCCTGCTTGTTGGAGCGCGCATACATGTCGGCGATGAAGATCGAGATCTGCTTGCCGTCGGCGTCGAACACGTCGAACACGCGCACGTCGGCGTTATACACCGGCAGGTCGCGGCGTTCCTTGAAGGTCAGGCCGTACAGTTTTTCGGCGGCGAAGAAGACGCCCTTGGTGAGCACCGAATCGAGCTCGAAATACGGCTTGAGCTGGTTCTCGTCGAAGGAGTAGCGCGCAGCGCGCACCTTGTCGGTGTAGAAGGCCCAGTCGTGGGCGGCCACTTTGAAGCCGCCTTTTTCGGCGTCGATGACTTTCTGGATTTCGCCCGCTTCCTTGCGCGCGTTGGCCACCGCCGGCACGGCCAGTTCGGCCAGCAGCTTGTTGACGTTGGCGGGGTTTTGCGCAGTCTGGTCGACCAGCGAGTAGGCGGCGAAAGTCGGGTAGCCGAGCAGGGCGGCGCGTTCGGCGCGCAGCTTGGCCAGCTTGAGGACCACGTTGCGGTTGTCGAACTTGCCGCCGTGGCTGCCGCGCGCCATCGACGCGGCCAGCAGGCGCTCGCGGGTGGCGCGGTTGGTCAGAACCGACAGCGGCGGCTGGCCGGTGGTGTTCATCAGCGGCACCACGAACTTGCCATCGAGCTTGCGCTTCTTCGCTTCCGCGGCGGCGGCGTCGATGGCGGCGTCGGTCATGCCGGCCAGTTCGGCGCGGGTGTTGACCACCAGCGCCGAGGCGTTGGTTTCCTTGAGCACGTTCTGGGTGAACGCGGTCTGCATCATGGCGATCTGGCCGTTGTAGTGCTTGAGCTTTTTCTTGTCGGCGGCGTTCAGGTTGGCGCCGGCCAGCACGAAATCCTTGTGGTAGCGCTCGAGCAGGAAGGCCGATTCAGGATCGAGACCCAGGCCGGCGCGCTTGTCGTACAGCGCCTTGACCCGCTGGTACAGCTTGCTGTTGAGGAAAATCGCATCGTTGTGCGCGGCCAGGCGCGGCGACATTTCGCGGTCGATCGCATCCAGCGCGTCGTTGGTATTGGCAGCTTGCAGCATGCCGAAGATGGTCGCGGTACGGGTCAGCAGCTGGCCCGATTTTTCCATCGCCACGATGGTGTTCTCGAAGGTCGGCGCTTCCTTGCTGTCGGCGATCGCGGCCACTTCGCGTAGCTGCCCGGCCATGCCGGCGGCGTAAGCCGGTTTGAAATGCTCATCCTTGAGCTTGTCGAACATCGGGTACTGGAACGGCAGGGTGCTCTGGGCGGCCAGCGGGTTCGATGCGGACAGGGCCGCGGGAGCGGCAGGGGCGGCGAAGGCGGACTGCACCAGCGCAAAGCCGGCGGCGAGGACAAGCATGTGTGGACGGTTCATGGCATCTTTCACGAGCGCTGGAAAAAAGCCGCCTGCGGGTAGCGGGCGGCGGTTAGCTTTCGATGATAGCAGGATGTAAAGTGCGCGTCACGGCCAAGCGTATATGCATGTTTGCATGGCGCGACAGCGCCGGCTCAGTAGTGCGGCGGCTTGTCGTTGATCAGGTTCGGGCCCGACTGCGCATTGTTGCGGATGTGCTCGGCCAGGTGCTGGACGATCGCCTCCAACTGGTCGATGCGGCGGCTTTGCTGGTACACCACCTCGTTGAGCGACTCGACCAGGTCTTCCTGGTGCGCGAGCTTGATTTCTATATCGACGAAACGGTCTTCCTGGCTCACGGCGGCATCCTTGGCGGCAAAAGCGGCCATTATGCCAGCGCGCGGCCGGGGTCAGCCGACATACGGGATATATTCAAACCCGTTCTGGATGGTGCCCACCAGCTGGGCGACGTTTTCAGGGCTTTCGGAAAACTCTTTCAGGATCAGGCCGCGCTCAATGCCATTGTTGAGGTGGTTGAGCCAGAACTCGGCCCCTGACTGGTCCGGCAAGCGGTGCAGCACGTGCTGGTAGAGCAGGTTGACGAAGCTGGTGTTGGACAGGTTGGTGCCGTACGTGGTGGCGAATTCGTTCGACGAGATGAACGAGGACGCCACCGCGGTCAGGTCGGCGCCCTGGTCGAGCCGCATGATCCAGTAGCCGAGCCCAGGCAAATCGGGCGCGCGGTCGAACGCGGCCTGGTACAGCCGGTAGGCTTGCCCGCCCATGCCGTTCATGTCAATGGCCACGTGGGCGTCGGCGAACTTGATGCGCTCGATGCCGATCAGCGAGTCGAGGCCATCGCTGCCGCTCTTGGCGGTGACGGTGTGGCCGTTGGTTCCCTTGGCAACGGTGTAGCTGGCGCGCGTGCCGCCATACACCACGGTATCGGTGCCGCCCAGGCCCGACAGGGCATTGTTGCCAGCGGTACCGGTAAGCGTGTCGTTGCCGGCTGTGCCCACCTTGTTCAGGGACGAGTTGATGTTAAAGACCAGGTGGGACGCGGCAGGCGTATTGTTGTCGGCCAGGTCCACCGATTGCACGGTGACGTCGTAGTTGCCGTTGGCGACAGGCGCAGGCGCGATGCTCCACTTGCCGGCGCCGTCGACCACGGTCTTGCCAAGAACGGCCTTGCTGGCGTCGACCAGGTAGATATCAGTGCCGACCTCGCCCGTGCCCGAGAACACTGGCTGGTTGCCGCCGCCGGTGAGCGCGATGGCGGCGGTGGGCGTCGAGGGAGCGTGGGCGTCGACCTTGAACGAGAATGGCGTGCTGCTGGCGGAGACGTTGCCCGAGGCGTCGGTGGCGGTGGCGACGACCGCGTAGTTGCCGTCTTGCAGGGCAATCGAGGTCATGGTCCAGAAGCCGCTGGCGTTGACCGTGGCGGTACCGAGCTGGAGTGAGCCGGCGAATGCCTTGATGGTCGCGCCCGCCTCGCCGATGCCGGACAGGAATGGCTGATTGCCATCCACGTAGCCGTTGCCGTTCTTCGGTACGCTCAGGGTCGGGGCCGCCGGCGGCGTGGTGTCGACCAGTTCGTTGCGGCGGAAGTTACCGTTTGCGAACTGGAAAATCTCGATCGAGGTCAGCATGTCGATGCCGTCGGCGCCCTGCACCCGCAATACGCCGCTGCCGACGTCGTTGAACATGTAGGTGCTTGAGGCGCCGGTGAAGATCGCGGTGTCCTCGCCCGCGCCGCCATTGATGAAGTCGTTGCCGCCATTGCCGCGCAGGGTATCGTTAAACGCGGTGCCGTTGAGCGTGTCGCCCTCGGCGGAACCGGTAATGTAGCGGGCGCCCGTCGTCGAGCCGAGCCCGAGCGCGCCACCCAGGCCATCGCGTCCGTAAATCCAGTTCAGCGCGGCGATATCGTAGGGCGAGAAGGTCGAATACGGACCGCCCACTTCGCGGTAGGACATCAGGGTGTACGACGAATTGTCTTCGGTGATCGGCAAGGTGATCCGGTTTTCCTCTTGCGAGCTGTCGAACGGGTGCTTCAGGCCCAGCATGTGGCCGATTTCGTGCAGCAGCGTTTCGTAGCCGGAGCCGCCGGGGGTCAGGTTGGCGTTCTGCGTGGCGAACTGCTTGTTGTCCAGGTAGATGTAGGCGTTGGCGCGGTACGAGGTGACACTGGTGGCGGTGCCGGTGGTATAGCCATACCAGCTGCACAGGGCGCTGGTGGTCGAATCGACGATGTCGATATTGCAGAAGTGGACGTTGGCCGCGGTGCCGCTGGCCGTTTCGCTAAACACGATGCCGGTGACCGAGGACACGTAGGCCATCGCCGCGCGCGTGTTGGCCATCTGCGCGGCGGTGAACGCCACCTGGCCGGTTTCGCCCGACTCGAGGCCGGAGGCGATCGAGAAGGTATAGGTAATGACGTTGCCGCCCGGGTTCTGGTAATTCCAGTCGGGACCGTGATCGAGGAGCGCGTCGATATAGTTGAGGCCGGAAAGCACAACAGTGTCGAGGTCGGTGTAGGTAGTCATCGCAGTCAATCAGGTAATGTTGTCAGTTCGGTCGGCAAGCCCGGCGAGGTTTCGCACAGCGGGAAACCAAGTATTTCAAGTGCGGGCCCATGTGTCAAACCCAAATGCAAGCGTGCGTCCCGGGAGTTTGATATATGACAAGGGGGTCCGCTCAAGTTTTGGCCGTCGCCAGCAAGGCTTTCAGGCTCGCCAGGCGATCTTTCGGCGACAGCGTTTCCGCTTCGGTCGGCACGGCATCGCCGACATCGAGTTCCATCTCCTTGATAAAGCGCGACACGTCGCAATGCACCTGCTCGCCGGCGCGTTTGCGCTTCTTGCACCAGGTAATGTGCAAGGTGCGCTGGGCGCGTGTAATGCCAACGTACATCAGGCGCCGCTCCTCCTGCACCCTTGCTGCAACGGTCTCGACCGGGGCATCCGGGTCGCCCTTGTGCGGCAGGATGCCTTCCTCCACGCCGACCAGGAATACGTGGGGAAACTCCAGCCCTTTCGACGCGTGCAGGGTCGACATACGCACCGCATCAGGCTCTTCGTCCTGGCCTTCGAGCATGCTCATGAGGGCGACCATCTGGGTCAGTTCAAGCAGGTTCTTTTCTTCGCCCGACTTGTCCTTTCCACCATTGCCGCGTTCTTTGAGCCAGTTGGTAAACTCCAACACATTTTGCCATTTGCTTTGCGCGGCCCGGTCTTCGAAGCTGTCATACAAATAACTTTCGTAGGCGATCTCTTTCATCATGTCGTCCAGCACTGCCGCCGCGTTCTCGCCCGAGCCCGACGGCCCGGGTCGGCTGGCGCGCGCTTCGAGGCCATTGATGAAATTGCAAAATGAGCGGAGAGGCAAGAGCTGGCGGTCCGGCAGCTTCGCTTCGATGCC
>JBKJHI010000166.1:0-3680 GCA_046599085.1 Candidatus Limnocylindrales bacterium | reverse complement strand
GATCGTGAACGGCTCAGCTCCCGGACCGGCGCCGGCCGCCCAGGCCCGGGCGAGGAGCGTCCGACTCACCCGATCGAGCTGGCGGACGTGGCCCCAGCGGAAGCTCCGCAGGAACGTCCCGAGCGTGGACGCGGCCTTGAGGGTGAAGCCCAGGACTCGGCCGGTGCCGCCCGCCCGCAGGGCGTTCGCGTCGTCGATGCAGTCACCACCGGCGAGCGCCGACATGACCAGGCTCAGGAGCTTGTCGCCGGGGTTCGCTGCACCGGCCACGGCGCCCAGGTGGACATGCTCGTCGACGAGCTCCCGGAGACCGAGCTGATGGGCCAGGGTGGCCGGCAGGAGGAGCCCCGCGTCGGCCACCAGATGGTCGTCGTCGAAGGCCGTGCCGAGCTGGTCGAGCCTGTGCGATGATCGCATCTATCAGGTGCTCCTCTGTCGGGTTGATGGGTCGTCTCCAAACGCCATCTTCCACGTTCAGAAGGGCACCTGTTTGCGTGTCCCGGCAGCCGAATCAGTCCGGGTCTCGGTGGATCCGGGCTTAACGGATGGCGTGACCATTCTGGACATGTGACACCGTGGTCAGGTGGGGTCCAGGCTCGCCACCGACGCCCACTCGCGCCGCGGCGTTGGGCACGGACCCGCCGGTGGCGACAAAGGCAGCGAGGACGTCGACCTGACGGGCGGTCGGGGTCCGCGAAAGCGAGCCGCGCAGGTAGCCGTCTCTCATGGGGCGTGGGTCACGCCGGGTGCTACGGTCTAATTCGCCTACGGTGCTACGCCGTCGGGACCAGGCACATGAGCAGCAGGTTCCCCATCAAAGGAGGGCCGGAAGCCCACGAGCGAGAGTTGCTCGACCGCGCGCCGGCGGGCGGCGAGGCTACCATCGTAGCGCCAGCCCAAGAGACGGCTCAGCACCGCTCGGACGATCGGCGCGATGAGCCTGGTGCGGCGCTCGTAGTCGGCGAAGAGGCGCTCGGCCTCGTCGGGCGGGAGGATGCGATGGGCCGGCGCGAAGTGCTGCCGACCGGTCAACACCTCGTGTGCCAGCCCAGCCTCGACGTTGTGGAGCCACCCGGTCCGGCGACCCCAACCCGCGGCCACGACCGACTCCCTCGTGACAGGGTCGAATCGAACGACCTCGAGGACGGTCTCCCGACGCAGCCCCGTCTTTCGGCCCGTGTGCACAAGGAGGAGGAACCGGTGGCCGAGGAGGAAGCCCAGGTGGGCGTGATAGAGGTGGACGGGGAGTCCCAGGAGTGAGCGAAGCACGCCCCTTGGCGGTGCTGGCTGGCGCAACTCGGGCTGTCCCGTCGGAGGGGAGTCGCCAGATGCCGTGGGCGGTTGCGTCGCGCTCATGACCCGCTCTCGCCACTGAGGGCGTGCACCGTCGGACTCGGGCCGACCGCGACGGGCGCCGGGCCGCTGGCTCGTGCCATCGCACGCGACCGAACCGTCGAGTCCCGGATATCCCTGCGCAGGGCGGCCACGAGCCATGACTCGTAGTCGTCGGAAGACCAGCCGTGGTGCGCCACGAGTCGTTCGTACACCGACGTGAGCGTCAGCGCGTCGAGGAGCGCCTCGACGCATCGCGCGTCGAGCCCGCGCTCGAGCTCGGCGAGCCGCTGCGCCAGCCGCGCGATCCCGCCGCTTCGCATCGCATCGGCAGCCGCGACCTCGGCACGAATGTCCGGATCCGCCGCCGCCGCGCTCACGTCGATCATCACGATGTCGTGCCCGGCCTCCCAGCGCAGGCGGATCGAACGCGCGAACGCACCCAATGCCTCGTCCAGGTCCGTGACCGCGAGGGCGGCGGCGTACGCCTCCGACGCCGCCGGATCGGTGACCACTGACTCGCGCAGGGCGCGGAGGATGTTCGCCTTCGACCCGAAGACCGCGTAGACCGTCTGGACCGCAACGCCGGCCTCGGATGCGATCTCCCTGAGCGTCGTGGCCGCATACCCGGCATCGGCGAACCCCCTCCGCGTCGCCTCGAGGATCCGACGCGTCGTTACCGCTGCCTGTTCGGCCCGCAGGCTGCCGGCGGGGCTCTTGACGTCCCTCATCTCGATAGAGTACGACATCAAGTCAGTAGAGTGTCTTTCTATCCAACGACAAGGAGCGTCCCGAGATGAGTGTCGATCAGGAGACCATTCAGCGGAACATCGCGGCCATGCGTCGGCTCTTCGAGGAAGGATTCACCCGGGGCAATACGGACGTCTGCGACGAGCTCGTGTCACCGGACGCGGTCGAGCACCAGCGGGGGCTCAAGGGCGGGATCGACGGGGTGAAGGAGACGATCCGAACACTGCACGAATGGTTCAGTGACTTCGAACTGACGATCGACGACCTCGTCGCGCAGGGCGACCAGGTCTGGATCCGGGCGACCGGCCGTGGGATCAACACGGGTAGCGTCTTCGGACGGCCACCCACGGGACGCCGATTGGAGATCACCGTGTTTGATCAGGCCCGCTTCGGTGACGGACGACTCGTCGAGCACTGGGGCGTCCCCGACCAGCTCGGTCTCCTGATCCAGCTGGGCCTGTTCGGCCCACCCGAACCGGCCGCTGTTCCCGGCTGAGAGACGCCGCTACGCATGGGGGCCGACAGTTGATGCCCGAGCGAGCGGCCATCGTGGCCGGGCGTCACTGAATCTGACGTTCAGTCGCCCTCACCCTGAGCCATGGGTGGCCCGACCACCTCCATCCAGGCCGAACGAGCGATCTCGCCGTAGGTGCCTGCATCGGGCGCGCCGGGAGGTAACCCCGCGATGCCCTCGAAGAAGCGCTCCATGCCTGCCGGGGCGAACATGACCAGAAGGCGTGCCGGCCCTTGGCCGACATTTCTGAAGCTGTGCCGGGTGCCGCGCGGAATGAACATGAAGGCACCGGCCGGCGCGTCGAAGTAGCTACCAGCGGCCTTGAAGCGGATCCTCCCCTCGAACACGAAGTACATCTCGTCCTCGCGGACATGGATGTGCTCGGGCGGTCCCTGGCCGGGTGGGATCTCATTCTCGATGGCCGTGAACCCGCCGTTGGTCGTCTCGGCGCGGGCCAGGATTCTGGCCGGGCCTCCCACCGGGCCCTGCAGCTTCTCGCCCTCGCCCCGCAGGACGACGAAGGGTTCGATCGTGAAGGTCATGCCGTGACTATACGGGACGGCAATCACGGTGATCGTCTACAGCGCTCGAAGATCTGCCTCATCTCCGGCGATCTGTCACTTCGGCCCGGCTCCAAGCTCGGGACGACGAGCCAGCCAGCAGCTCGTCCAGCGTAGATCGGCTGCCCGGTGGTGAGACCCGTTCGCGCACGCAAGTCAGCGAGGTGACGTTTCACGGTGCTTGGCCGGATGCCCACGAGCCCGGCCGCGTCCGTAACGGATCCGCCCACAGCAACATAAGCAGCGAGGACGTCCATCTGGCGCTGCGTCGCTTGCGGCGAGAGTGCGCCGCGCAGATACCCGCTCCTCATGCGCTTCGCGCCGTCCTCGCCCGGAGGGATTCCTTCGGCGTGCGGTTGATCATCAGGAAGCGCAAAGGTTGGTGAGTTAAGGAGGGGCTAGCCCTCTCGCCCCGACCAGTCTTACGCACTTTCCCGTCCCGTCCCGTCCTGCCCTCGCCTCTGGCTGCCGCGCAGGGGGACGACCCACGAACCCGAACGTGCCCGCGCCGTCTGTCCGCGTCC
>JBKJHI010000068.1:0-8605 GCA_046599085.1 Candidatus Limnocylindrales bacterium | reverse complement strand
CCTCGGGTGACACGGCGATCGACCCACTCGCCGGCGACGACTCCGGCGAAGCCGACGAGGGACCCGCGCTCGTCCTGCTCCATGGCCTCACGTTCGATCGCCGGACCTGGGCACCAGACCTGGAGGCCGGGCTTTTCGGCGGACCGCCAGAATCTCGCGGGAGCCGCCTTTGACGGGCATCTCGAGTGCGAACCGAACGCACCCAAGGGCTCCCGATCGTGGAACTGCTCGTCGGCGGACGACAGGCTCTCCGTCAGGCGCACTCACTCGACCTCAGCCATTCCGCTCCTTCGATCAGGATGCGGATATTTATGGCATCCGCACGTCCGACTCCTGTCGGGCGCGCCAAGAACCGCTTGTGTGACGAGCGAATTGGTTCTATCATCGTCTCGATAGAAACCGCTCGTGTATCAAGCGAATGACGCTCCACCTGACCTACATTCCCAACGTGGCTGTTCGGGAACGGCTCGACCAGTGGGAGAATGCCGCCCGCCGCGACGCCGACCTTGGACCGCGCAGTTGGCGCATGCTCGCCGTTTGGCCCGCGGCCCGCGATGCCGCGGTCTCAGGGAGCACAGGGATCGAAGGCAACCCTCTGGCGCCGCGGCAGGTTGAGGAGGTGTTGGCCGGCGCGGCAGTCGAGGCGGACGCGGATCACATCCGAGAGGTCGAGAACTACAGCCGTGCGTTGAACCTAGCTCGTCACGCGGCCGGGCGTCCTGGCTTCACGTGGTCGCACGAGGTGATTCATCTCATCAACGCGACCGTGATGGAAGGCCTGCCGCGCGACACGCACGGCAACTACCGCGGGCCAGGTGAGGATGTCCACGTAGGAATCTTCACCGGGCCGAGCCCGCTGATGGTCCAGCCCCTCCTGGGTGAACTCGTGGCGTGGCTCACGCGCGTCGATCAGACGCCTCCCCTGGTGCGATCGGCGCTCCTGCACCTGAACGTCATCGCGATCCACCCGTTCAACGACGGGAACGGCCGAACGGCACGGATCCTTGCAGCGATGGAACTGATTCGCGACGGCGTCCGATCGCCTGAGCTCATCAGCATCGAGGCCTACTTCCGACGGAACCGTAACGAGTACATCGGTGCGCTCCGAACGACGCTCGGGCCGAGCTACGACCCGGACAACCATCCGGTCACGGAATGGCTGGACTACTACATCCGCATATCCCTCGACCGGTTGGAGGCACGGAACCGGATCCTTGACGCGCTGCCCACGGACATCGGGATCCTGATCACTGGGCTGGCTGACGCCGGCGACCCACTGCATTGGGCGTCGACGCTGCTCGCCGCGCGGGTTGGCCGACTGCGCACCCAGATGCTGGCGGCGATGACCGATCGTTCACTGCCCGCCGCTCGAGCAGAACTTGGTCGAATAGCGCGAGCGGGCTGGCTCGAACCTCGCGGCGTCACGCGAGGGCGATGGTATGCGCCGACGGATCGATTGAACGCGTTGCCGCTTCACGTCCCAGCGCTGATGGCCCTCCTCGCCGCTGGCGGAGAGCTCCACATGTTCGATGAGGCCCTGGCGGGATAGGCGCAAGGCTGCTCGTCCTGTCCGGGACGTGAACCTATCGATCCCGCTCGATATCCCATGTCACCAACGCCAGCGGGTGGGCCCGCGTCGCGACGAGCGACGGCATCCCGGCCGTGGGTCGAGCCCAGCCTCAGCTCACGGCCTTCTTCACGAGCCTGGCGATCGTTGCCTCGTCAGCGGCGGTCAGCTTCGACAGCGCGAAGGACGTCGGCCACATGGTGCCGTCGTCCAGGTTGGCGTCGGGCTGGAAGCCGAACGTCGCGTAGCGCACCTTGAACTTCGAGGCGGCCTGGAAGAAGCAGATGACCTTGCCGTCCTTGGCGTAAGCGGGCATCCCGTAGTACGTCCTCGGCACGAGGGTCGGCGCGGTGCCGGTGACGAGCGCATGCAACCGCTCGGCCATGTCGCGATCTGGCCCGGGCATCTCGGCGATCTTCGCGAGCACGTCGCGTTCGCCTTCGGCCCGGTCGTCACCTTTGCCGCGGCCTGCCTGTGCCTTCCGCTCCTTGACGCTGTCCCGCATCGCGGCGCGTTCCACGTCCGTGAATACCTGCTTCGTCGTGCCAGCCGCGGTCTTTGGCTTGGCGGTCTTCTTGTCGCTCATCCGTGGGTCTCCTCTATATGAACGGTCTCGACGACGACGGACGGATCCGTCAGGCCGTCACCTTGGACGCGGCCTTCGCCGGTTGCAGGATCCGGATGCCGTTGCCGAACGGGTCGCGGATGCCCATGTCGGTGCCGTAGAAGTGGTCCATGGGCTCCTGGGTGAAGTCCGTGACGCCGCGCGCCTTGAGCGTCTCGTACAGGCCCCGAACGTCGTCCGTGTGCAGGACCAGCGCGCCCATCGCCCCTTTCGCGATCAGCTCGCGGAGCTGTGCCGCGGTGGCTTCGTCGTGGACCGGCGGACCTGGCTCCTCGAGGAAGATCTCGACGTCGGGGTCACTCGCAAAGCGCACCGTCAGCCAGCGGAACGGACCTTGCTTGATGTCCTGGCCCTTCTCCATCCCGAGCTTGTCGACGTAGAACTCGAGCGCCTCGTCCTGGTCGAGGACCTTGACGGTGGTGACGGCGAGCTTGGTGGTCATGGTGTGCGATCTCCCGTGCGCGACCTGACTGGTTCGCGCTCATCCTACGGAGCCTTCGCAGCGCTTGGCTTCTCCAGAACTGCTCGATCTGCGTCGGCGCCCGCCGCCACCCATGGCCGCATGGCCATCATCTGGAAGCAGTTGGGCGCGACCATCGGTCCATGCGCCACGCGGTACGTCGAGGGGGACTCGCCGACGATGTCCCGGAAGGTGCGGCTGAAGGTCCCGAGGCTGGCGAAGCCCACGTCGAAGCAGATATCGGTGATGGTACGGTCGGTCTCGCGCAGCAGGAACATCGCGCGCTCCACCCGACGCCGTTGCAGATAGCGGTGCGGCGTCTCCCCGAACACCTTGCGGAAGCTGCGGCTGAAGTGCGCCTGGGAGACATGAGCCACCGCCGCTACCGAGCGGACGTCGAGCGGCTCGGCGTATGCGCGGTCCATCGCGTCCCGGGCGCGCAAGAGGCGTCGGTTCAGGTCCTCGGTCTCGCGACTCATCGTCCAACGGTACGCCACCGCGGGCGGGCTGCCATCGACGGAACGTGCCGGCGTGGAGCGGCCCGTATGCCGCCCAAAGTACGGCCCCTGTCGTCCGTGGACCCTGGCCGCCCCCGCTACTCGAGCCCCGCGGGCGCCACCGGTTCCTCGTTCCGCGTCGCCCGGCGAACCAGGGGCAGGGTCGCCGCCTGCACGAGAAAGCCCACCAGCACCGTGGCCACCACCACACGGGCGGGGATGTCCCATGCCGGAGGGGCAAGCGTGCTCCGCCCCTTCGTGGGACTGCGTTGCAGCGTGGCGAGGAAGACGGCGACGGCGGCGAGCAGCAGCCCGTAGGTGAGGACCGGCGGCATCGGCGGCACCGCGAAGCCCACCGCAAAGAACGCCAGGGCAGCGACAAGGAGCGACGGCAACCAGCCGAGCCGGCGGCTGGCGACCGTGTATGCCGCCGCGAACGCGACCTGCGCCGAGGCTCCGAGGAGCGACCCGCCGGCGGCCTGGCGCGCGACGTCGGTGCCCGCCTCGATCGCGATGAACAGGGCGATCGGCCCAGAGGTCAGCGGCAGGGCGACGAGCCACCCGCTCAGGGCCGGGCCCCAGCGGCGACCGGCCAGGCTGGTCGATGCGACGAACAGGGGCGTCAGCACGAGCTTGGGGGCGAGGGTGTTCACCGCGTGGCGTCCATGTGGCGGGATCGTAGGGCATAGCTACTGGGGGACGTAGCGGCTTCGAGGGTGTGTCGACGTCTCGTTCGTCGTCAAGGTCGAAACGGAATCGTTGAGACGCTGGCCCCAGCGGTCGTGACGATGTGGGATGAGGGCCGCGGCCAAGGCTGCGATAGCGAGCGATCGAGGTGCCTACGCGGTCGCCCGCAATGTCCGCAGCAACCACTCCGCCTGGACCTCGCTGGAGTGGTCGAACGCGACGCTCGGGTGTTCGATGATGCCGAAGTGACCCCCGTCAACCTCGATGAGCTCCTTGGGGCCGGCGAGGCGATCGAACACCGCGCGGGACACGCTGCTGACGGCACCGGGCATCTCGTCGTTCGGCGATATCACGAACAGGGCGGAGACGCGTCCACGAGGGGCGCAGGCGAATGGGTCGAGATCCGGCGCATCCTTCGGCCCGGTGAAGACCACCCGGTTCGTCCATCCGGTGCCGTACCTCCCACCGTATTCGATGAACCACCGATACGCGGTCAGGGGTTTGAGGGCTGACGGGCTCGTGGACTGGTCCGCTGAGACGACCGACGTCGACACCCATGCGTCCTCGGGCCGGCGTACCCGGCCGGCGGCCAGAAACCGACGGATCGCCTCCAGGCCGATGCCGTCCGGATCGTCGGCGCCGACTGCATCGCCAAACGCCGGGACCTGGCAGACGAAAGCCCCGACACGATCGTCGAGCGCCGCGACGACGAGTGCGGCCATGGCGCTCAGGCTATCGCCCCAGAGCGCGGTCGGAGACGCCCCCATCTCGCCCAAGCCGCGGACGAAGCCGATGGCATCGGTGTACCCCTGAGCCTGCACCCAGAGGTTGATCTCGCCTCGTGGATCCCCGTCGCTGGCGCCGTGCCCTCGATGGTCGAAGGCCAGGACTGCCAGACCTCGCTCGCAGAAGCGCTCGGCGTACCTGTCGAGGGTCATCGGGATGGTTGCAGAGAAGCCGTGCGCCATGACCACGACCGGGGCGGGACCCGTGCCGGGGAGGTAGAGCCGGCCTCTCAGGGTCGCTCCGTCGGACGTGAATTCGACCGGTCGGTAATCGGACGCCGGTGGCGCCGGTGGGTTCTGACGATCGCTCGGGAATGCGCTGGAACCATGGCTATGCATGTCGATACCCAGATCGAGAGAGGCCTTGGAGGCGTCGGCGGCACACGAAGCGCCGCCGCCACACGCCCGACTACGGCTTGATGTTCTGGTTGTGGCGGAAGAGGTTGTCTGGGTCCCAGGCCCGCTTGACCTGCACCAGCCGCTCGTAGTTGCCGCGGTAGTTCGCGCGGATCCGGTCCTGGTCGTCACCGGCCATGAAGTTGATGTAGCCCCCCTCCTCGGAAGCCGGCGCCGTGGCGGCGTAGTAGTCCTTCACCCAGCGGATGTTGGCCTCATTGTCCGCGGGGTCGGGCCACATCCCGGCGATGACCGGGGCGAAGCTGGCGTCGCGATAGGCGAACGCCGTCGCGTCCGGGGCCACGCGCTGGCACGCACCGTTGATCGGGTAGATGTGGACGGTGGAGTTGACGACCGGGACCAGGGGTCCGTGCTCGAGGTGCGCGGCGATGATGTCGTCGCTGAGCTCGCGAACGAAGTTGGCCTTCCAGTAGTGCTGCAGGCCGGCAGGAACCAGCCCATCGAAGGCGCTGTTGAGCGCCGCGTAGGGCATCGGACCGACGTGCTCGGCAACGACCTCGGCCACATCGTGGAACGGCTTGAGCATCTCCTCGCCCTGCTCGATCGGCCCCGCCCAGCAGGCGATGAAGGCCAGCATCGTCTCGCCGTGTCGTTCCTCGGGGATGAACGGCAGCGGTGGCGCGATCTGCCACGCGGGAAAGCCACCGAACGCTTCGGGTGCCGTGGCGATGAAATCCCGGTAGAAGCGCAGCACGGTGCCGGCGTCCTTGGCCGCGTAGAACATGGGGCCGCCGTAGATCTGACCCACCGGGTGGAGCTGGAACTCGAGCGACGTGGCCACCCCGAAGTTGCCCCCGCCGCCACGGATAGCCCAGAACAGGTCCGCGTTCTCGTCCGCGCTCGCGACCACCTGTCGCCCGTCGGCCGTGACGATGTCTGCCGAGACGAGGTTGTCCAGCGACAGACCGAAGCTCCTCACCAGGTAGCCGATGCCGCCGCCCAGGGTCAGCCCCGCCACGCCAGTCGTGGAGATGATGCCGCCCGTGGTGGCAAGGTCATGTTCGCCGGTCGCCGTGTTGAAGTCGCCCCAGGTGGCGCCGCCCTGGGCTCGTGCGCGGCGAGTCGCTGGGTCCACGGTCACGACTCGCATCGTGGACAGGTCGGCGACCACGCCGTCATCGATGGTGCCGAAGCCCGGCACGCTGTGCCCGCCACCCCGGACTGCCAGGACGAGCCCATTCTCGCGGGCGTAGTTCACGGTCGCTGCCACGTCGTCGGCATTCGCGCAGCGGACGACGACGCTCGGTCGCCGATCGATCATCGCGTTGTAGACGCGTCGCGCCTCGTCATAGCCGGGGTCGTCGGACGTGGTGACGTCGCCGTTGATCTGCTCCCTGAGATCCTCGATCGTGAAGTTCCGCAAGACGTCTCCTCTTCTGGGGCCCGGGCCGGAAAGACGGCGGGCGATGTGCGTCGCGTAGAAGCGGACACTATCGGTCGCTCGTTGTCGTCGGCATCCGTGGTGGCCGCCAAAGGGAGATCGGTCCGCTCGTCACCTGGCGGGTAGCACCCACCCGACCCGAGCAACGGGACGGCAAGAGTTCAAGCGTTGGTGACTTCGAGGTCGGCGAGACGGGCCGAAGCGGCGGCGCGCGCCGCCCGACCCGAGAGCGACAGCTTCACGTAGAGGTTGGAGAGGTGACGCTCGATCGTCCTGGTGCTGAGTGACAGCTGCGTGCCGATCCCGACGTTGCTGCACCCATCGGCCACGAGTCGCAGGATCTGCAGTTCGCGAGGCGTCAGCGGTGCCGTCGTCTCGTGGGTCGCCACTGGAGGCGGGGCGCCCGCGCCGACGAAAGCCGTCACCTCCGCCACGAACCTTGGCCAGGCCGGCTCCTCGGCAAGGAGGAGATGGTTCTGTCCGTGGAGCGGAACGAACCGGGCGCCCGGAACGATTGCCGCAAGGCGCCGCCCCTCCTCGAACGGGACGGCTCGATCATCGTCAGCGTGAAGGATCAACGTCCGGGTGGTGATCCCTGGAACGAGCGCTTCGACATCGACCATCGAACGGGCGAGGCTGCTGGCCAGAGCCATTTCCGAGGTCATCGACTGACGCTGCAGTTCATCGAACCAGCGCATCTGCGCCTCGGATGCGCCGGGGATGAACCGGGTGGTGAAGACGCGACGGAAGACCGGGTCGGCGCGGCCCCATCCGACCTTGATCATCTGCATCTCGAGGTCGATCTCGTCCTGCTGGCTGGCCGTCGGTCCGCGCATCCGGGTTCCCCGTGCATAGGCCCCCCAGAGGATCAGGTCGTTCACGCGCTCCGCGTGAGCGTGGGCGTAGGCCACCGCGATCGCTCCGCCTTGCGACATGCCGAAGAGGGCGACGGGGCCAAGGTCGGCTGCGTCGATGACAGCCTCGAGGTCAGCGACCCAGGAATCGAGCGAGATGTCGGCGGGCGAACGATCCGAGAGCCCGCTCCCGCGATCGTCGTAGCGGATCACGGTGAAATGTTCGCCGAGGGTCTCGAGCCAATGCCGCCAGACCGGACTCGCCCAATCGTGCTCGATGTGCGTCAGCCAGGTGCCAACCCGAACGAATGGAGGTCCGGTGCCGTGACGGGCCCACGCGATGCGGGTGCCGTCGGCCGATGTCGCGAACGAGATCTCCTGTCGCACCGGGGCATTGTCGTTGGCCGAGCACTCGCCGTCGACCTGTGACACATCACTGATGGAGCGGGAGCACCATCACGCGTGGCTCCGTTCCTCGAGCCTGCGCCTGTCGGCGGTCTCCAGCTGGAACGTCGAATGCTCGATGTCGAAGATCCCGGACAGGCACTCGCACAGGTGATCGAGGACCAGCGGCGGGTCGGCGCCCTCGTCGAGGACCACGTGCGCCGAGACGACGTTCATCCCCGATGTGATCGTCCAGGCGTGGAGGTCGTGGACATCGGACACGCCCGGGGCTTCCAGGATGTGCGAGCGCACCAGGGCCATGTCGAGCCCCTTGGGCGTCGCTTCGAGGAGGACATCGACCGCCTCACGCAGGAGCCGCCAGGTGCGCGGCAGGATGAGCAGGCCGATGAGCGCCGAGGCGAGCGCATCCGCCGTCGTCCAGCCGGTCGCCGCGATCACGAGCGCCGCGACGATCACGGCTGCCGACCCGGCGAAGTCGCCCATGACCTCCAGATACGCGCCGCGCATGTTGAGGCTGAGCCGCTGCCCATCACGGAGGAGCCACAGCGACACGCCGTTCGCGCCAAGGCCAAGGAGCGCGACCGCGAGCATGAGACCAGACGCGATCTCGGGCGGCGCCGACAGCCGTCGCCATGCCTCGTAGAGAACGAACGCCGCGACCCCGAACAGGAGCACGGCGTTGACGACCGCCGCCAGGATCTCGAGGCGCAGGTAGCCGAACGTCTTGCTTCGGTCCGCGGCGCGCCCGGCCATCCAGATCGCCAGCAGAGCGAGGCTGATACCGGCCACGTCGGTGAACATGTGCCCCGCGTCGGCGAGGAGGGCGAGGCTGTTCGACAGGTAGCCGCCGATCACCTCGACGATGAGGACGGCGAGGGTCAGCCCGAGGACGACGGCCAAGCGGTTTCGGTGGGCTCGTGCTGGACT
>JBKJHI010000201.1:0-3053 GCA_046599085.1 Candidatus Limnocylindrales bacterium | reverse complement strand
TGGTCCGCCAAGGCCGCTGCGGCCGGGACGTCCAGCGAGGGACTGCCCGAACCCGCCTGACGTCGCGTCGCCTGCCGGGCGACCGAACCAACGTGATGAGCGGCGGGTGCCTGTCGCCACCCGGCGCTCATGATTCCCCCGGAGATTCGGATGGCCGGGGTCTAGTCGATCAGGTTGAGGACGTACGTCCCGAAGAAGCGCGGGCACGTGCCCCCACTGCAGCCACCGACCGTCAGCTGGGCGGACAGGAACGAGCTCACGAAGTAGCCGTTGATGTCCTTCGAACTCACGCCCGAGGCGGACACGATGTGCAGCGTTGCCCAGCCCTGGAAGTTGCCGTTGGCGTCCACGATCGGCACCGGCACGTCGGTCCCCGCCAAGTTGTCCTGGACGTCGCTGTAGAGCGCCGTGTGGTTGCCGTTGTTGTGCTGGCCGATGTACTCGCCGAAATCGATCGTCTTGCTGATGACCAGGCTGCCCTCGATGATGTTGCGGACCTGGTTCGTGTTGACGTTGCCTGTGCCGTAGTTCGTCCAGGCGAAGTCGCCGGGAGTGTCTGGCGCATCGTTGTTCGTGTCACCGAATGGATATGGGCTGTTCGGGTTGCCGTATTGCGGTAGCGGCTGGCCGTTGGAGCCGAACGCGTCGACGCTGAAGATCATCGGTGCGGCCCCGGACACGGTGTCCGGGATCCCGGTGATGGCTTTGGCCGTCGTGGAGACAGCCCAGGTGGGCATGCCGACGACCGAGGCGAAGTTGTTGCGATGCGGCGACGAGACGTTGACACGGACCGCGGCGCCGTTCGTGAAGTCGTAGAGGACCTCGACGGTGGTGCCGTAGGTGCCATGCGTGAAGCCGTTGGTGGCGGCGTTGGCGCGGGCGGCCGCAGTTGAAGCCGTCTGATCGCCGGTCAGGAGATACACGTTGGCCCCGGTGAGCGCGGCCAGGTCGGCGGCGTTCTGCTCCTCACGGCGCTGGGCGAATGCCGAGCCGCCATCGAGGACAAGGCCGACCATGGCCACGATGGCGACGAGCGCCAACGCGAAGATGACGATGATCTGGCCCCGCTCCGGGGCCCCCTCGGACCCAGTGCGATGCATGTTCGACTCCTTTCGAGACGATCGGGCCGGGCAACGCCCGGTGATGCGTGCGCTGTTCATGGGCTGGTCGTGGCCGAGATGGACACGGCGCTCGTCGATGACATGTTCCAGGTGCCGAGCAGGCCCAGGAGTGGGGTGATGGGCTTGTACGGGGCCACGATCGTGACCTTGACCCGCATCCCTCCCCGGCACGTGCCGGACACGGCCGTGTCATCGATGTCGACGCAGGCGAAGGTCGGATTGGCCAGGCTCGGGATGAGGTTCTTCTGGGTGCTGATGACGGCTGTCGTCTCCGCGCTCGACCCGAGGGTCACTCCCGGATGCACGCTCGTCACCCGCGCGATCTCGCGCGCCGCCTGGCTCACGCCGTTGTACATGTAGATCCCGCGACCCAGGTCGAAGACGCCCATCATCAGGACGAGAAAGACGATGATCGCGATCGAGAACTCGACGAGGGCCTGGCCGTCGTCGCGGCTCACGCGCCCGCGCATCAGTTGTTCACCGTGACCTGGCGCGTCGTCGTCGAATTGCCCTTGGAGTTCGAGACCGTCAGCGTGATCGTCTTGGTCCCCTGTGACGAGTACACGTAGGACGGGTTCTGTTGCGACGACGCCCCCGAACCGTCGCCGAAATTCCACGACCAGATCGCTCCGCAACCGGGGCCCATGTTCAGCGACGAGTCAGTGAACGAGAAGACGGTCCCCGGGCGATTGTTCTTGTCGCGGAAGCCGCTCGTGGGGTTGACCGAGAAGCTGGCCGTCGGGGCGAAGCATTGCGGCGTAGGGGTCGGTGTCGGAGCAGCGGTCGGCGTCGGAGTCGGAGCAACGGTCCCGGTCGGCGTGGGCGTGGGGGTCGGTGTCGGTGCAGCGGTCGGTGTCGGGGTCGGCACCGGGGTCGGCGTGGAGGCCACACCGCCGACCGGTGCGGTCGCGATCTGGGCGGTCGCCTCGGATCCGAGCGTCACCGTCTGGCCGCCCAGGAAGACGGCCATCAGCGGGGTGATGAGGCTGAACTGGCCCTGGACGCGGACCGTGACGGTCGAGCCAAGCGCCGGCGTGCAGTTCGGCGTGCACCAACGCGACACGCCGGACGGTGCCACCGTGACGAACGATCCCTTGGCCTCGTTGACGGCGCGGCACATGACCCGGTTCGTGGTCTTGTTGCAGGCAGCGCCGGCGACCCACGAGTTCGGGTTGACGGAGGCTTCCATCGCTCCCTCGCGGGCAGCGTTCGACAAGGTGATGGAGGAGTAGAAGAGTCGCCCGAGATCGAGCGTTGCCAGAAACAGCAACAGCAGGACGGGCAGGATGATGGCCAGCTCGACCAGCGCCTGACCACGCGTACGCGGTCGCAACGTCTGGATCGATCGCGCTGGCCCCGTGGCATGACGCCACCAGCGCTTCGACATCGTATGGGTCCCCGGCGGTTCACCTGTGAGTTCAGGTGGTCAGCACGATAGTGCCAACACGACCTTGCAAGCAACCTTGCAGTACCGAAAGATGCCGGAAGTCCGGTGCGAGTGAGCACCAACGCCCTAACGCGGTGCGGTCTGGTGCCCTCTGGGTGGGTGGCGGTCAGCCTTCCTCGCCGGGCTCCCCTGGGAGCGTGATGGCGAACGCGGCGCCGCCCGCCCCGTCGGGATCCACCAGCGAGAGGTCGCCGCCCATCGCGCGGCACAGCTCGCGCGAGACGTACAGGCCGAGCCCGCTCCCTCCGTCCGGCGTGGCATCGCCGCCTCGAGCAAACCGCGCAAAGAGACGCGACCGGTCGGCCTCGGGGACGCCGAGGCCGCCATCCCGGATCGTCAGGTGGAGCAGCGCGTCCGCCTCTTCGCGCGCGACGCGCACTCGGACCGGGGTACCGGCACCGTACTTGACCGCGTTGTCGAGGAGCGCCCACAGGACCTGGTCAAGCTGATCAGGATCCGCGATGGCGAGCCACCCACCAGCGTCG
>JBKJHI010000180.1:0-6865 GCA_046599085.1 Candidatus Limnocylindrales bacterium | reverse complement strand
GGAGATGGTGATCCCGGGAACCGCCTCGCGGATGCGCTCCAGGCGTTCCTGGTAGTGCTCGACCGTGTACTGGCGACCCATCCTGCGCAGGACCTCGTCGTCGCCCGACTGGACCGGGAGATGCAGGTGCTCGCAGACCGAGGAGCACTCTGCGAGCGCCGCGATGAGTCGATCAGACAGATCCCACGGGTGCGAGGTCACGAAGCGCAGGCGCGGGACGGCCGGACGACCGTCGGCGGTGCGCAGCGCGTCGATGGCGCGGATCAACTCGGCGAGGTCCGGGCGGCCGTGGAGGTCCAGCTGGCGTCCGGCCCAGCGCTCCGCGTCGACATGCCCGAAGCGCGCCTCGGGCGCGAGATCGTGGCCGTACGAGTTCACGTTCTGGCCGAGCAGCGTGACCTCGCGATAGCCCGCGGCCGCGAGCTGGCGAGCCTCGTCCACGACCTCATCGAATGGCCGACTCCGCTCCGGGCCGCGGCTGAACGGCACGATGCAGTAGGTGCACGTCTTGTCGCAGCCATAGATGATCGGCAGCCAGGCGCTCACGGTCGACGTGCGAGCGACGCTCCCCTGCCCCACCGCCTGCGCCCGGGTCGCCGCGAGACCGTCCGCGGCGCCGACGACGGTCCGGCCCACCATCGTGGTGCGCCCGATCGCGCCCTGGCGCGACCCGACCTCGCCGATCGCGCCCTGGGCCGACCCGATCGCGCCCTGGGCCGACGCGAGGCCCAGCCGGTCCACGAGTTCCGGTTCCTCGTCGGGCCGCAGGAAGAGGTCCACGGCCGGATAGCGTCTCTGCAGGCCGGCCCGCTCCGCCTCGCGCACGGAGCACCCGGTGAGCACGACCCGCAACCCGGGGTTGGTCGCCTTCAACCGCGCGAGGTGACCCTGCCGACCGATGACCTTCTGCTCGGCGCCTTCGCGGATGGCGCAGGTGTTGATGACCACGAGGTCGGCGCTGTCCATCGAGGCCGCTTCCTCGCAACCGACGGCCAGCAGGCGGCCGGCCATCTCCTCCGAGTCGCTCCGGTTCATCTGGCAGCCCAGCGTCCAGATGTGGAAGCGCGGCAGGCTCGTCGGCTCCGGCAGGTATTCCGTCAGGCGCCCGTCTGCCGGTTGCACCGGGCGGCGCGGGGCACGGGGCGCGGATGCGCCCAGGCCGGCGTCGATCGGATCGAGCACCGGCAAGGCTCGGGTCGTCATGCGGATGTCTCTCACGGTCGGGCCATGGTACTTCGGACGGTGGCGTGAACCGGCTATCCTCCGCCGATGGACCTTGCTGCCCTCTTGACCCCGGAATCGTTCGTCGCGCTGCTGACCCTGACGATCCTCGAGATCGTCCTCGGCATCGACAACGTCATCTTCATCTCGATCATCGTGCAGCGGCTCCCGACCGCCGATCGCGATCGGGCCCGCCTGATCGGCCTCGGCCTCGCCATGGGGATGCGGATCCTCCTGCTGCTGACGATCTCCTGGATCATCGGCCTGACCGCGCCCCTCTTCACCATCGGGCGGGACTTCTCGACCCGCGACGTGATCCTCATCGTCGGCGGCCTGTTCCTGTTGTGGAAGGCCACGACGGAGATCCATGAGTCGCTCGAAGGCGCAGAAGCCCATGCCGCGGCGGGCGGCAAGGTGGCCAGCATGCGTGGCGTGCTCATCCAGATCGTCCTGCTGGACATCGTCTTCTCGCTCGATTCGGTGCTGACCGCGGTCGGCCTCGTCGATGAGGTCGCGATCATGATCGCCGCCGTGGTCATCTCGGTCGGCGTGATGCTCGTGGCGTCAGGGCCGCTGTCCCGCTTCGTCCAGGCGCATCCCACGGTCAAGATCCTCGCCCTGTCGTTCCTGCTGCTCATCGGTGTGACCCTCGTCGCCGACGGTTTTGGCGTGCACGTGGACAAGGCGTACATCTACGCGGCGATGGGGTTCAGCGTCTTCGTCGAAGCCCTGAACCTCCGTCGTTCGAGGAACACCAAGGCAGTCACGTTGCGCCCGACCTTCGTCAAGGACGCCGCGGACGAGGCGCCGGCCGCACACGAGGACGCCGGCTAGGCTCGACGGATCGCGGTCCGCAACGCCGCACCGGCTTCCGGGGGTACCCACATCGCGGCATGGGCCTCGCCATACGGCCCGAGATCACCGTGATAGTCGGTGCCGCCGGTCGCGAGCAGACCGAGTTCCCTCGCCACGGTACCGACTGCGGCCGTCGTATCGGCGTCGAACGACCGGTAGTGGACCTCGAGGCCGGCCAGACCCAGTTCGACCAGCTCGCGCAGGATATCCATCCGCGTCGGCGCCTCGCGGAAGTGGGCCAGGACCGGCACCCCGCCTGCGCCGAGGATCGCGGCGATGGCCGCCTCCGGGCCCATGCCACCGCGGCGGACGTACCCGGGCTTGCCGTGACCGATGATCCGGTCGAAGGCATCCTCGACGCTCTCGGCGAACCCAGCCGCCACGAGCGCCCGGGCGATGGTCGGTCGACCGAGCGCGTCGCCGTCATCGGGCACCAACGTGGACAGGTGGGCATCGATCGGCAGGTCGATCTCGCGCAGCAGGTCCACGGTCCTCGCGAAGCGGGTGCGACGTTCTCCGCGCTGGGCGTCCAAGGCGGCCTCGAACACCTCATCGTCCGGATCCATCCCGAAACCCAGGATGTGCAGCTCCCCTTCCCAGAGCCCCAGGTCACGCGTCACCAGGGCGTTGATCTCGATCCCGGGGATCAGCTCCAGGCTGGGCGGGATGGCATCCGTTGCGACGAGGTCGCGATACCCGGCGAGCGTGTCGTGGTCGGTGATCGCCAGGAGTCTGACTCCGGCGTCGGCCGCGTCCGCGACGAGCGTCGCCGGCGACAGGATCCCGTCCGAACGGTCCGTGTGGGTGTGGAGATCGATCGCGGACGGGGCGGGCGGGACGACCGCGCCAGGGTCCTCCGCGGGCCGCGCCGCGTGCCGGCCCGTTCGCGCGATACGGCGGGCCTCGGCGTCCGCGGCGGGACTCACACCTCGACGAGGCGCTGGATGCGCTCGATGGCGAGGGCCCGGCCGGTCGCGGGATCGATGTCCACCTGGGCGGCGTTGAAGATGACCGGGCCGCTGCCCACCTCGAACCGCGTCGGAAGCGCGTTGATGAACCGCGGCAGGACCGTCCGCGGCTCGAAGCCGATGACGCTCCACACGGGCCCCGTCATCCCGAGGTCTGTCTGGTAAGCCGTCCCGCCCGGCAGGATCCGTTCATCGCCAGTGACGATGTGCGTGTGCGTCCCGACGACGACGCTGACTCGGCCATCGAGATACAGCCCCAGCGCGTTCTTCTCGGATGTCAGCTCACAGTGGAAGTCCACGAGGCGGATGGGCGGCAGCGGTTCGGGCGACGACGTGTCGTCGAGCAGGGCGTCGGCGTCGGTGAACGGGTTCTCGATCGGCTGCATGAACGTCCGGCCCTGCAGGTTGATGACCGCGATGTGGCTGCCGTCGAGCGCGTCGTAGACCCCGAAGCCCCGCCCCGGTACGTCGTGGGTGCCGTAGTTGTGGGGACGCAGGACCCGGTCGTTCGCATCAAGGAACGGGTAGATCTCGCGCTTGTCCCAGATATGGTTGCCGCTGGTGATGACGTCCACGCCCGAGGCGAACATCGCCTCGGCAGTCGAGGGCGTGAGCCCCATCCCGCCCGCCACATTCTCGCCGTTGGCGGTCACGAAATCGATGCCGCGCTCCTCGCGCAGGGCTGGCAGGATCTGTTCGACGGCGACCCGCCCCGGCTTGCCGATGAGATCGCCGATCAGGAGCACGCGGCAGGCGCCCGTCGGACGGGGCGCGTTGCCATTGGCCGGGTTCCCGAGACGCGTCCGGCCGATGGGTCCGGCACCGGCGGCCGGGGCTGTGGCGTCTACTTCGCGTACTCCACGGCCCGCGTCTCGCGGATGACCGTCACCTTGATCTGGCCCGGGTAGGTCAGCTGCTCCTCGATCTTCTTGACGATGTCGCGGGCCAGGCGAGTCGCCGTCAAGTCGTCGATCTCCTCCGGGCGGACGAGGATGCGCACCTCGCGGCCGGCCTGGACCGCGAACGACCGCTCGACGCCGTTGAAGCTTTCGGCGATTGCCTGCAGATCCTCGAGTCGCTTTACATAGGTGTCCATGGCCTCGCCACGGGCACCTGGACGCGACGCGCTGATGGCATCCGCCACCTGGACGATCGGGGCCTCCAGGCAGGCGTACTCGACTTCCTGGTGATGCGCGGCGATCCCATTGATGACCTTGAACGGCAGGTTGTGGCGCTGCGCGATCGCGGCGCCGATAGCCGCGTGCGGCCCCTCGACCTCGTGATCGACGGCCTTGCCGATGTCGTGCAGCAATCCGCCCATCTTGGCGATCTGCACGTCGGCGCCGATCTCGGCGGCGATGACCGCCGCGAGATTGCTTGTCTCGATCGAGTGATTCAGGACGCTCTGCCCGTAGCTGGTGCGGTACTTGAGGCGACCGAGCAGCTGGATGATCTCCGCCGGCAGTCCGGGTACGCCCGCCTCATAGGCAGCGTGCTCGCCCGCCTGGCGCATCGTCAGGTCGACCTCGGCACGGGCCTTGGCGACGACTTCCTCGATGCGACCGGGGTGGATGCGGCCGTCCGCGATGAGCTTGGTGATGGAGATCCGGGCGATCTCGCGACGAACCGGGTCGAAGCCCGACAGGATCACCGTCTCCGGCGTGTCGTCGATGATCAGGTCCACGCCGGTCGCCTGTTCGAGCGCCCGGATGTTCCGGCCCTCGCGGCCGATGATGCGGCCCTTCATCTCGTCGCTGGGCAGATGGACGATGCTGACCGTGTGCTCGGCGGTGTGGTCCGCGGCCACGCGCTGGATGGCGGTGATGACGATGTCGCGGGCACGGTCCTGGGCGTCTTCGCGAGCAGCGCGCTCGATCGCCCGGCCGATCTTCACGGCATCGTGCTCGGCCTCGGCCTTGACTGCCTCGATGATGACGGCCTTCGCATCGTCGGCCGACATGCCCGAGACGCGCTCGAGGGCGGCGATCTGGTCCTGGGTGGACTTCGCGAGTTCCTCGCGGGTCCGATCGAGATCGCGCTCGCGCTCGATCAGCTTGCGGTCCCGTGCCTCGAGCGTCTCGCCGCGCTGATCCAGTTGCTCGTCCCGGGCGACCAGCCGTCGTTCCTGGGCGGCGAGTTCGTTGCGCCTGGCTCGGGCCTCTTCCTCGGCCTCGCGACCGAGTCGGAGTTTCTCGTCCTTCGCTTCGAGGATCAGTTCCTTCTGACGGGCCCGTGCCTCGGCTTCGATGCGGCGAGCCTCGGCGGTGGCCGCCTTCATGGTCTGGGAGGCCCACCGACTGCGGACCAGGGCGCCGAGTACGGCGCCGCCGGCCGCGGCCACGATGGCCACGGCCAGGATGAACACGTTTTCCATTCGTTCCTCCCGCCCGGACCGGATTCTGCGGCCGGACGCGTCACATCCCTGAACGGCATCGGTCGCGCGGCGGGGCCCTGGAGCGGCGCCGCATGACGCGGGACGGCAGGATCCCCGTCGACGATGACGGCGGAACCCCGAATGGGCCGCGATCGACGCCGGGCTGGGTCAGTGCGCCGCTTCGGTCGCGGCGCGGATCGGTCTGCGGCGTAGCCTAGGGCCGGGCGCGCGGAGGGTCAACCGACGGGTTGCCAGACGGCATCGCGCGCAGATGTGCCGCCGCACCACTCAGGCCTCCGTGATGCCCCCGTCATCGGATGCGTCGTCGGCCTCCGCGGCCTGCATCGCCGCCGCGGCCTCGCGACACGTCTCGGGGTCAAACCCATTGCGGGCCAGCAGGCCGTAGGCGCGCTGCCGACGCAGGCGCGGATCGGCCACTCGTGCCATGGCGCGTGCGTGCCGCGCCAGCAGCCGGTCCGCCGCGGCCCGGTCGGCGGACACGGGGGCCCGCTCCGCATCAGTTGACGCTTCAGGATCGCCGTCCGCGGCGACCGCACGCCGGGCCTGAATGACCTCGTCCACGACATCACGTGCGAGGCCTTTGGTCCGCAGTTCCTCGCGAATCGCGCGCTCCCCTCTCGGGCGGGCTCGGTCTCGCGACTCGACCCAGGCCTGCGCGAACGCCGCGTCGTCGAGCATGCCCAGATCTGTCAGCCGCGCGATGGCGCCCTCGACGAGGTCAGGTTGGTAGCCGGCTCCGGTCAGGCGGCGACGGACTTCGTGGACCGACCGGGAACGCGCCTCCAGGAACCGGGCCGCGGCCTCCAGTACGACCGCTGGGTCATCGACCGCGGCACGTCGCTCCCGCGCCTCGGCGAACGATTCCCGGCGCCGTCCGGCCACCCGATCCCCTACTCGGCTTCAGAGATGCCCTCGATCGGGATCGGGACCTCGGCGATCTGCCCGCGGATGCGCTGCTCGATGTCAGCGGCGATGGCCGGGTTGGCCCTGAGGAAGTCCTTGGATGCCTCGCGGCCCTGTCCGAGCCGCGTCTCGCCGAAGTTGAACCACGCGCCCGTCTTCGCCACGACATCCATGGCAACGCCGACGTCCAGCAGGCCACCTTCCTTGGAGATGCCCTCGCCGTACATGATGTCGAATTCGGCCACCCGGAACGGCGCGGCCACCTTGTTCTTCACGACCTTGACCCGCGCCCGGTTCCCGACCGATTCCGTGCCGGTCTTGATCGTCTCGATGCGCCGGATGTCGAGGCGGACCGAGGCATAGAACTTCAGGGCGCGGCCACCCGGCGTGACCTCCGGAGTCCCGAGCATCACGCCGATCTTCTCGCGCAGCTGGTTGGTGAAGACCAACGCCGTATTCGAGCGCGAGACGGCACCGGTCAGCTTGCGCAGGGCCTGGCTCATGAGCCGAGCCTGAACGCCCA
>JBKJHI010000111.1:0-7314 GCA_046599085.1 Candidatus Limnocylindrales bacterium | reverse complement strand
CGCTCCGGCTTGACCGCCACGAGGACGGCGCGCTCGAGGGGCGGATCGACCGGCAGGACGATGGCGCGGATCGGCCGGTCCCGCAGCGCCAGCCCGGGGAGCATCGCCACACCAAGGCCCGCCTCGACCAGGGCGATGATCACGCTGTAGTCCTTGCACCAGGAGCGGATCTTCGGCTCGAACCCGCTTCGGCGGCAGGCGCGCAGAACGGCCTCGTGGATGGAACTCGCCTCGGTGTCCATGATCCAGGCCTCGTCGCGCAGCGCGGCCAGGGTGACCGCCGGCGACGACGGCGCGATGACCGCGGCCCGGTCCGCCGGCACCGCGACGTGGAGGCGGTCGCGCAGCAGCGGCACGAGATCGATGTCGCCTTCGCGCACCCTCGTTACCTCGTCGTACTCGTCGACGACCGCGATGTCCACCTCGTCGCGGGCCAGAGCGAGGAGGCTCTCGCCGGTCTCGAGGTCGCGCAGGTTGACGCGCAGCCCTGGGTGGCGGGCGCCCAGGCTGGCGATGGCCGACGGCAGGATCGCCCGGGCGGCCGTGGGGAATGCCGCCACACGCAACGTCCCGACGACGCCCTCGCGGTACGTCGCCAGCTCGGATTCGGCGGCGGCCAGCGAGGCGCTGACGATGTCGGCGTGGCGGACCAGCGCCTCCCCGGCCTCCGTCAGCCGAACATGGCGGCCGTGATGCTCGAGCAGGGGCAGCCCAGCCTCGCCCTCGAGTAGCTTCAGCTGCTGGGAGACCGCCGACGGGGTGATCGACATGGCCGCGGCGGCTGCCCGGATCGTGCCGCGCCGGGCGACCTCGCGCAGGAGCTGCAATCGCCAGACGCCGAGCACCGTTGGCGGCCTGCGCTACGGCAGCAACGAGCGGATGGCGAAGGTCACGTTCGCCGGGCGCTCGGCGAGGCGTCGCATGTACCACGGGTACCAGTGCTCGCCGTAGGCGATGAGCGTCGCGACGCGGTAGCCCTCGCTCGCGAGTCGCCGCTGCTCGCCGGCCCGGATGCCGTACAGCATCTCGATCTCGAACCGGTCGCGCCCGATGCCCGATGCCGCCACTTGCTCGGCGATATGCTCGATGAGCGCGACGTCGTGGGTGCCCAGGCCCAGCCGGATCGACCGGTCCCGGCCGTCGAGCAGGAACCGCACGGCGAGGCCGAGGTAGTTCGCGTCGACGCGTGCCTTGTCGCGGTAGGCGATCGACGCCGGCTCGTCGTACGCGCCCTTCACGAGCCGGATCGCGGGATCGAGCGGCATGAGCCGGGCGATGTCGGCGGCCGTGCGCTTGAGGTACGCCTGGAGGCAGATCCCCGTCCGCGGCTGCACGGCGCGCAGCCGCTCATACAGCCGGACCGTCGCCTCGACATAGTCCGACCCCTCCATGTCGATCCAGAGGAACGAGCCGGTGGCGGCCGCATGCTCGGCGATGCGGACCAGGTGGGCCAGCGTCCGGTCCTCGTCGAGGTCCAGGCCGAGCTGGGTCGGCTTGACGGACACCTCGCCGTCCAGGCCGCGTGCCCGGATCTCGTCGAGGAGGGCGATGTAGTGGTCGGCGACCTCGTCGGCCTCGGCCAGCGAGGCGAGGTTCTCCCCGAGCCGCGTGTACATCGTGGCGATGCCGGCGGCCTGCAGCGGCGCGGCGGCGTCCATCGCCGATGCCATCGTCTCGCCGGGCATGAACCGGCGCACTGCACGCTGCATGAACGGAAGCTGGGGCAGACGCCGCTTGAGCCAGGTGTTTCGGGCAGCCCACAGGAAGACGCGTCGCATCACGGCAGACTCCTCACCATGCCCCCGTCGACGGGGACGATCGCGCCGGTCACGTACGAGGCGGCCGGACTCAGCAGAAACGTCACGAGCCGCCCCACCTCGGCGGGATCGCCGTATCGCCCCAGGGGGATGCGAGCGATCATCGATTCGCGGATCGATTCCGGCGTTGCGCCGGTCCGGTTCGCGGCGGCGCCATCGATCTCGGCGATCCGGTTCGTCGCGACGCGCCCAGGGGCGATGCCGTTGATTCGGATCGGGGCGATCTCGGACGTGAGGGACTTGATCAGGCCGGCGAGACCGGGCCGGATGAGGTTCGACGTGGTCAGGCCCGGGATCGGTTCACGCGCGGACGACGACAGGATCACCACGATGGCCGGTCGATCGCTCTCGCGCAGGTGCGGGAGTGCCGCCCGGATCAGACGGAGGGCACTGTGGAGCGTGCCGTCGATCGCCCGCGTCCAGGCTGCATCGTCCAGGTCCTCGAAGCCACCGGGTGGCGGGCCCCCGGAGTTGACCAGCAGCAGGTCCAGTCCACCGAGCGCCTCCACGGCAGCCGCGACGGCTGCCGCGGGTCCATCCGTGGTCGCGAGATCGGCGGCGACGCCATGCGCCCCGGCCAGGCGACCGACGGCGGCATCCAATCGATCCGAGGGCCGGGCGACCAGGGCGACGTCTGCCCCTTCCCCGCTGAGGGCCGCGGCGACCGCGCCACCGAGGCCTCCGGAACCGCCACCGACCAGCGCCCGCGCGCCGTCCAGGCCAAGGTCCATGCGCTCCTCCACACTCGTCCAGTCAGGTCGATGGTACGCGACCGCTCGACGCGCAGCGGACCCTCACTGGCGTCACGGGCTACTATCGCCCGATCGTGACCACCTTCTTCGATATCGACGCCGCCAATGAGGCCCTGGTCGAGGTCGGACCGCTCCTGGCCAACCTCGCGGACCAGCGTCTCGAGCTGATCCGGTTGCGCGATCGGACGATGGCCACGCACCAAACGGCGGGCGTCGGCCCATCCGAGGCTGCCCCGCTGGACACCGACGAAGTGCGCACGCTCCGCCTCAGGATGCAGGGCGTCATCGACCAGATGGCGGCCGCGGTCGCCCGCATCGACGCCCTCGGCATCGCGCTGCGTGACATCGAGCGCGGACTGATCGACCTGCCGGCGATGGCCGACGGCCGACAGATCTGGCTGTGCTGGCAACTCGGTGAAGGCCGCATCGCCTTCTGGCACGAGTTGGAGACCGGCTTCGGCAGTCGTCAGCCCCTCATCGACCTGTTGTGACCGAACCGGCGGGCCGGATCGTCCAGGCCGATGGCCGCTCGAAGGCGTATCGACCGCTGCCTCGAGCCGACCGGGCCCTCGCTGTCCAGGCCGGACTCGAGGCGTATGACCGCGGCGACTACTTCCTGGCGCACGAGCTCATGGAACCGGCCTGGATGGGCACCGACGACGTCGTCGAACGTGCCGTCATCCAGGGTTTGATCAAGCTGGCCGCCGCCGATGTCCATGGTGTCCGGGGCAACCCGACGGGCGTCGCGCGCAACCTGGAGGGCGCCCTGATGCGGCTGCGCCTGGCTGTGGCTGCGGCTGCCCCTGACATCGGCGTCGACCTGGACCTGCCGGCCGTCATCGCAGCCGCCGAGCAACGGCTCTCGCGGGCGTCGCGCGGCGCGCCCACCGACCCTGTGACCATCACCTGGAGGACCCGATGAACCCTGGCGGCGGGATCACGACGATCGATGTCCATGAGGCCGAGCGTCGACTGCGCGAGGATCCGGCGCGGCCGCTGCTCATCGATGTCCGTGAGGCATCGGAATTCGCCACGGTCCGTGCCACGGATGCGGTCCTGATGCCGACATCGACATTCGCGGCCCGGATGTCCGAGCTGCCGGCGGACCGGCCGTTGATGGTCGTGTGCCACGTCGGTGGCCGGTCAGCCGCGGTGACCGGGTTCCTGGCACGTGCCGGTCGGACGGACGTGGTCAACGTCGCCGGCGGCATGGATGCCTGGGAGGCGGCCGGCCTGCCGATCCGGCACGGGCCTCCGGCGCCCGGCGAGGGGTCGATCCCCGGCTGACTCGACGTCGGTCGAGGCGCGGTGGGCCAGTCTTGGCCGCCGCACCGTGGACCTCACCGTCGGCGGCGGGTGATCCTCGACACGATCTCGCGCGTCCGCTCCTTGTGTGCGAAGGCCCACCCGATGAGCAGCACGATGATGAAGTTCACGGTCCCGGCACCGGCAGCGTTCAGGTAGGCAAGCTGCTGGCCGATGTCGCCGCCGATGCGCAGGCCGGGCACGGTCGCGCCGATGAGGCCCAGCTGGAAGAACGGGGCCTGGGGTGCGGTATTCGCCCTGACGCTGGCGGTCACCGGTCCGTCCGCCGTCTGGCCGCCCACGAGGACGGCGTTCGGGCCGACCATCACGGGGCTCGCGCCGCGCAGCCCGGCCGGCAGATCGCTGACGTCCAGGTGATTCCAGCCGGCGATGTCGCCGGTCGTCGTGGGTACCGTCCAGTACAGCTCGGTCGCGAGGGCGTCCGGGCCCTGGCCGCCGATGAGGTACAGCGTCCCGCTGGCGGTCCAGGCCGCGGCATCGTCACGGACGGCCGGCAGGTTGGCTTCGTTCATGGCGCCCCAGCGCACGATCTTGCCGGCATCGGGATTCTCCGGGAGACCCTCCACGGCCTTGACGCCGATGTCCGCGCGCTGGACCGCGCCGACCGGCCCGTTGGCATCGCGGCCGCCCCACAACCAGACGTGTTCGCCGATGACCGCGGCGGTTGCGCCGGCCTGGGCTGCGAACAGCGGTGCCTCGGTCTCCCAGGCCTGCAGGGCGCCCTTGCTGTCAAAGATGCTCTTCCAGGTCGTGGCCACCGGGCCGTCAGTGCCCTCGCCGCCGATCAGCAGGACGCCGTCGGCTGCGGCAGCTGCTGCGGCACCGGCGCGCGGCTCGTCGAGCTGGAGCTCCTCGGGAGCAAGGTCCCATTCGCCAAGCTCGCCGGTCTGCGGGTTCGGGGCAAGGACGTAGGTCGTCGTCGTGGGGTCGCCGTTCTCGTCCAGGCCACCGAACACGTACACGTTGCCGGAGACCGAGATGACGCTGGCATCGCTGCGCGGCTCCGGCAGCGCCGGACCCGGCGTCCACGCATCGAAGTTGCCGACCGGGACGATCTCGCTCACGTAGACATCCACCACGGCGGACTCCCCGTCGGACCCACCGACGTACAGCAGCTTCGTCCCGACCTGCACGGCACCGCCGTCGGTCCGCGCCGCGGGGAGTGCGATCTGGTCTGGATTGAGATGCCACGGCACGACCGCCCCGATCGGGGCCGGACACGGCAGTGTCTCGTTCTCGGGCGAGCAGAAGTTGACGGGCGCCCAGACGACCTTGCCAAGTTCGACGGTCGCCTTGACGGTCAGGTTATAGGCGCGGTCCGGGATATAGCCGAGCAGCATGATGAGGATCACGAGCCAGACAAGTGCCTTGAGGCCCGCCCACGTCCATCCGTCCGCATCGAGCAGCCCGAAGAGGGCCCGCTTGCGCGGGACCGTCCGGCCGGCTCCGAGCGCCTGCTGCGCCATCGTCCTCCATCCTCACCCGGTGCGCCGGTGGTCCGGCGCCCGGTCGATCATTCGACTGTCAGGGTCCCTGTCATGGTCGTCGGGTGTACGGAACACAGGAAGCTGTAGGTACCCGCGCTGAGCGGTCCCGCCGAGTACGACCGTGTCTCCACGCCCGGGAAGGTGTCGGTCTTGAAGACCTCCGCCCCGCCGCTGTCGTTCACGATGACGTCATGCGGGATCGCGGCATCCTGGTTGTCGAAGGTCAGTGTGAACGCGGCGTCCGCAGGGGCGGTGATGGCAGTCGTCGTGAACTGCACGCCACTGGCCACGACCTCGACGACGTCAGCGGTCGGGTCGGTGGACGGTCCGGGCGTCGCCGCCCCGCCGCCGCCGGTGAACTCGTCGGCCCAGCAATCCGGGTAGGGCGTCGCCCCGGGCTCCGGCTTGTAGTTCGGATCGCGCCAGCCGACGAAGGTCTCCACTTCGCCGGTGACCGGGTCCACTTTCGGATCGAGCAGGTGCTCGTCGCGCCTGATGAACGGCGGATCCTGATCGTTCGGCGCCCGGATGAACGCGATCAGCTCCTCGATCTGGCGATAGTTCAGGGGTCCCCCGTTGGTATCGGCCCACACCGGCATCAGTGATGCCGGGTCGCCGCACGCATAGCGGCCACCGACGGTGAGGATGTTGCGGAGGTACGCCTCCGACAGGTGGGCGAAGAGCTTGTCCTGTCGGTTCAGCGTCGGGCCGATCCCGCCACCCTCGCCCTGCGCGCCATGGCAGCGCGCGCAGTTGGCCTCGTAGACGTTGTAGCCGCGCTCGACCGCGGTTACCTGCTGGGCAGCCAGCTCCGCGCCATCGACACCGACGCGGGGCTGCGTCAGGCCGAGCGGAGCGCCCAACTCGTAGAACCAGTAGATCGCGACGAACAGGATGACGATCACCGCTGCCAGGAAGCCGACCCACCGCGCGTTGGAGGACTGGCGGACGATCTGGGCCGACCGTTCCGGGGTCAGCTCGGTGGCGCGCACCGATGGATGCGACGTGAACCGCTCGGCCGGCACCGGCTCGGCGGGCGGACGAACGGCCGGCAGGCGCTCCTCGGGCTCGTGTCCGGGGGTGCGGCTCTCGGTCATCGGTCTCCTCGGCGGGGATCGGTGGTCGTGCGGGACATCAGATACAACCGGTCGGCGTCAGCGGCGGGATCAGGCCGGGTTGCCCGAGCGCGACCGGCAGCGGGCCAAGGGTGATCTTGCCGGTATCGACCGTGAGCACGCCGTCGCCATCGACGCTGATGGAGAAGCGGTCCATGCCGCGCGTCGCGGGGCCGTACTGTGCGCCATCGGCCTTGATGCCGAGGCGGTCGTAGCGCGACCCGTGGCACGGGCACTCCAACCAGAAGTTGCGCAGGCACGGGTTGGGCTTGCAGCCGAGGTGCGGACAGCGCTGATACAGCGCCCGGACGTTCAGCGCCGAACCGTCACCGGTGGTGTCCTCGCCGGGGACGAATCGCTGCTGCGCGGGGTCGACCAGCACGATGAACGACCGGGCGAAGCCGACGTAAGCGGGAAAGCCTTCCTCGACCGGGATGCTGTCGTTGGCCGTCTTGACCTCCTCGAGCGTCCCGATCCGCAGCTTGCCGCCGAAACCGCTGGCGAGGTTCGGCCACAGGAAGCCGATCGTGCCGGCACCCACCTCGAGCAGCCACAGCCCGACGGCCGTCCCGAGCGCGGTGCGCATCAGCTGCCGGCGCGACAGGCCCTGGACCTGATGCTTGCGCAGCGACTTGATGGCTTCCTTGGTCAGGGCCTGGGGCTTGTCGACGGGTTCGACGTGGTAGTTGCTCATGCGCGCTCAGCGGTCCTTTGCCGGGTCACAGGGCGAAATACATGCCGGGGGCGGTGACGTACGGGATCACGAATGAGTAGCCCGGACCACGGAAGAAGATCCCGATGAAGGTCAGGGACAGCC
>JBKJHI010000080.1:0-21439 GCA_046599085.1 Candidatus Limnocylindrales bacterium | reverse complement strand
GCCCCGCGATCGCGCAGCTCGGCGAGGCTGGCCAGCGTGCGGGTGACGTCCTCCGACGACAGGCTCGTCGGCGACGGGCTGCCGGCGATCCGCCCGGCCATCGTGGCGTCGTCCGGCAGAGGCTGCGAGGCCGGCGCGCTCGGCTCGACGGCCCCCTCGCCTCGCCCGCCGGACGAGGGCGGCGCCGTCTGCCGCAGCGGCGGACTCGGGACCTCATCCCGCGCGCCGGAGACTTCGCGCTCATATTCGTGCTTGGCGTCGAGCATCGCGATCTTGAATGCGACCGGGTCGATGAGCATCCGGAACCGGTCCACGCCCGTCTCGGCGGCGGTGAGGATGTCAAGGTCGCCGAAGCCGAAGATCCGCCCGAAGATCGACTGGGTCAGACCGGCGTCGTTGATCTTCTCGAGCGAGCTGTCGTTGGACGTCTTGTTGAGCACGCCGGACACCTGCATCACCCGTCGGTTGGTGATGACGTATTCCTGGTTCATGTAGCGCAGGATGGTCCAGCCGAGATTGGCCACCCCGCCGGCGAAGAGGACCACCACGGCGACGCTGAGCACGTCCTTGGCGGTGCGGGCGACGCCCTCGCCGGTCATGCCGCTCGTCAGGATCGCCAGCACGACAGCGGCGATGACCGCCAGGATCGTGTAGCGAGCGCCCCAGATGAACACGAACCAGTGCTGCTTCTCGCGATGGATGATCCGTTCACCCGTCGAGAGCAGACCGTCGGCGTAGCCCATGTGTGCGGGTCCTCCTGGTCAGGCCCGAGGGTGTGCCCGGCGATAGACGTCGCGGACGCGCTCCCCGGTGAGGTGGGTATACAGCTGCGTGGTGGAGATACTCGCATGCCCGAGCAGTTCCTGGACCACCCGCAGATCGGCTCCGCCCTCGAGCAGATGCGTTGCGAACGAGTGGCGCAGGGTGTGCGGGCCGACGCGGCCTCCCAGACCGGCTCGCTCGGCCGCGCCGCGGACCGCCGCCCACGCCTGCTGCCGCGCCAGGCGCCCGCCGCGCGGCCCGAGGAAGATCGGTCCGCCGCGCGCAGGCACGACGTGGTGCCGCGCCAGGAGCGCCGCCCGTCCCTCGCGCATCCACATGGCCAGCGCGTCGAGGGCCAACTCGCCGATCGGCACGAGCCGCTCCTTGTCGCCCTTGCCGATGACCCGGACGAAGCCGCCATCGACCGACAGGTCCTCTCGATCGAGGCCGATCGCTTCACTGACGCGCAAGCCCGCCGCGTACAGCACTTCCAGCAGCGCGCGGTCGCGCGTCGGCGCCTGGGCCAGATCGGTCGCGTCCAGGAGTCTGCCGACCTCCTCGACGGTCAGCGTGTCCGGCAGGCGCCTGGATGGGCGCGGCAGGTCGAGGTGCGCGGCCACGTCCGCCGCGATGAGGCCTTCCCCGAACGCGAACCGGTAGAAGCCCTTCAGCGCCGCCGCGCGTCGTCGCAGGCTGCTCGGCGCCAGCCCCGGGTCTGATGGGCGACCGCGGCGCGTCCTTGCTGCGAGGTAGCCGACGACCGCATCGGCCGACGTTGCCCAGCCGCGCACGGCCCCGCGGGAGGCCGCGAAATCACCCAGGTCGCTGCGATAGGCCCGGATCGTGGCGTCCGCCAGGCCCCGCTCCACGGCAAGGTGGTCGAGGTACTGATCGATGGCGTGGTCGAGCGAGTTTGCGGTCACCGCGGTCAGTCGTCGCGCCCCGTGCCAGCCGCGCGGTCCCGCCAGGCATCCGCTCGATCGAGCAGTTCACGGGCCGACGCCAGCGAGGCTGAATCGCCGGGGCCACCTCCGAGCATGGCGGCAAGCTCGACGATGCGGCCCTCGCGATCGAGCCGCTCGACGGTCGTGACCGTCCGTCCGTCGCGTTCGCGCTTGGCGATCCGGAAGTGCGCATCGGCGTGGGCCGCGATCTGCGGCAGGTGGGTGACGCACAACACCTGGTGACGGCGGGCGAGCCCCCACAGGCTGCGTCCGATCGGATCCGCCGTCCGACCGCCGATCCCCGTGTCGATCTCATCGAAGACCAGCGTGGGCGTCTGGTCGTGCTCCGCCAGCACGCGTTTGACCGCGAGCGCGACCCGGGAGAGCTCGCCGCCCGAGGCGATCCGAGCGAGTGGTCGCGCGGGCTCCCCGGCGTTCGGACGGAAGCGGAAGACCACGACGTCGATCCCGGAGGCATCGAATGCGACCGCGTCGCCATCGACCTCGACCGCGGCCTCCACCGCGCCCGCCGGTCGGCGGCCGATCCCCACCTCGAACACTTCCGTGGCGAACCCGAGCTCGGTCAGGGCCGCGCCCACGTTCGCCGCCAGGATCCGGCCACTCGCCGCGCGGGCCGTGGACAGGGCGTGTGCTGTCGTTGCGACGTCCATGAGCAACCGGCCGTCGTCCGCCTGGCGGCGAGCCCGCTCGGCATCAAGGCCGCGAAGGCGCTCCGCCTCCGATGCGGCCTGCTCCCCATGCGCGATGACGGCGGCCTCGTCGTCGCCATAGCGGCGGACCAGGCCGTGGATGGTCCCGAGGCGCGCGTCGAGCTCGGCGATCGCGGCGGGATCATGGTCGATCCCCTCGGCCAGCGACCGGGCCTCCTCGGCGACGTCGGCCAGTTCCGCCTCCAGCCCGGCCAGGCGGCCGACCAGCGGTTCGAACCGTGGATCCAGCCGTGCCAGGGCCTGCGCCTCGTGGGTCGCGGCACCCGTCGAATCGCGAGCGCCACCATCGTCGACGAGCGCTCGGTGCAGCGTGGATGACCCGAGCGCGATCGCCTCGCCATGCTGCGCCGCCACGAGGCGGCCACGGATCGCGTCCGCTTCCCCGGGACGCAGCCGCGCGGCCTCGATCTCCGCCGTCTCGTGCTCCAGCAGGTCGAGCCGGCGCGCGACCTCGCGCGGGTCGAGGGCGGCTGCGTCCAGCATCTCGCGGTTGCGGCGCCATGCCACCACTGCCGCCGCCGTGTCGTGGCGCAGTCGTTCGTGGCCACCGAACGCGTCGAGCAGATCCCGCTGCCAGCGCTCATCGAGCAGGCGACCTTGATCGTGCTGGCCGTGGATCTCGACCAGCGGCCCCACTTCGTCCGCCAGTCGAGCGGCGGTCACGGCGGCATCGTCGAGGCGCGCCGTCGAGCGGCCGCTGGCGGCCACCTCGCGCGCGGCGATCAGGGGCTCCGGCATGCGGTCGAAGAGTGCCTCCACCCGGGCTGCCTCGGCACCGTGGCGGACGAGTGAGGTGTCAGCCCGGGCACCGAGCGCGAGCCCGAGGGCATCGATGAGCAGGCTCTTGCCGGCACCGGTCTCGCCAGTGATGACGTTGAGGCCGGCATCGAACCCGAGGCGCAGACGATCGATCAGCGCAAGGTCCGTGACCGTCAGCTCCAGGAGGCGCCCCGCCTGACCGGCGATCGGCCCGACTTCCTCCTCCGCGCCATCGTCCACGGCCGGCGCCGCCGGGGCGCTCATACCGCGCTCGCGCGAGGTTCGGCTCACGACGGAAGCAACTCGACCTTGTGGCGCAGCAGATCCCAGAACGGCTGCGCCCCGTGCGGTTCCACGAGCCGGATCGGGCGCTCGACGCCCCGAACCTCGACGGTATCCCCGACCGCGATGGGCAGGTCCTCGCGACCGTCCACTGAGACGAGCGCCTCGTGGGCATCGACGACGCGGCAGCGGACGACCTGCTCCGGACTCACGACGACGGATCGGATGGCGGACAGATACGCGGCGATGGGGGTCACGACGAGGTTGCGGCTGACGGGGTCAAGGATCGGGCCGCCCGCGCTGAAGCTGTAGCCGGTCGACCCGGTGGGGCTGGCCACGACGAGACCGTCGGCGATGAAGGTCGCCAGGTGCGAGTCATCGATCGAGACATCGAGGCGGCACACCCGGGCGAGCGAGCCGCGGGCGACGACGATGTCGTTGAGGGCCAGGTGATGATCGTCCGGACCGGTGGCGGGGGCGCCGCCGCGCAGGATGCGACCCTCGATGACCATGCGCTCATCGATCGTGTACTTCCCGGCGACGATGCTCTCGAGCACCGGCTCCAGCTCGTTGGCCTCGGCCTTGGACAGGAACCCGATCTTGCCCAGGTTGATGCCAAGGAGCGGCACATCGATCTCGGCGACGGCCCGAGCCGCGCGCAGGAATGTGCCGTCGCCGCCGAGCACGACCAGCGCATCGGTCGTTGGGAGCTCCACGCGGAGGCGGTCCATGTCGCTCGCCTGGGCCTGCCACTCGTCGATCCCGCGCATGCGGCACCAGCCGGACGCCCGGGCACTGAGTTCCACGGCGGCCTCGTTGGTCGGGTTGTAGGCGAACCCGATGCGCCGGACCGCCGTCGTGGGTGGCGCGGTGCTGCGGGTCACGGCGCTGGCTCCAGGGGCGTCAACTCGATGATGCGCGCGGCCGCGTCCAGGGTGGCATCGCCGGCGGCCAGGTGGACCAGGAACTCGCGGTTCCCTTCCGGTCCCAGGATCGGCGACGCGATCATCCCGTGGGTCCTGAGGCCCGCACGGTCCTGAGCGGCGGCCACAGTGCGTTGCAGGACCTCACGGTGGATGGCCGGATCGCGCACGACACCCTTGTCCGTCCGACCCTTGCCCGCCTCGAACTGGGGCTTGACGAGGGCCACGACCGCGGCACCGGGCGCGAGCGTCGTCACGATCGGCGGCAGCACGGTCGCCAATGAGATGAATGAGACATCGATGACCGCGAGATCGATCGGCTCCGACAGGGTGGTCGCCGTCAGGGTCCGCGCGTTCGTCCGCTCCATGCTCACGACGCGCGTGTCCTGACGCAGCCGTTCGGCGAGCTGGCCGCGGCCGACATCGAGCGCCACGACGCGCCGTGCCCCGCGCTGCAAGAGCACGTCCGTGAAGCCGCCGGTCGATGCGCCGACATCGAGGCACATCATCCCGGTGGGGTCGATGCCGAACGCGTCCAGCGCCGCCACGAGCTTGTGGCCGCCCCGACTCACGTAGGGATCTGGTTGATCGATCTCGATCCGGGCGTGGTTACCGTCGACCTGATCGCCTGGCTTGTGGTCGCGCCGCGCGGCATCGCCCTCACCGACGCGCACCTTCCCGGCCAGGATCAACGCCTGGGCACGAGTCCGGCTCTCCACCAGGCCACGCTCCACCAGGAGCTGGTCCAGGCGGGCGCGCCGGGGCGTCGGGCGGCTGGTCGAGCGGGTCTGGGTTGTCACCTGTGTATCGTGGCATACGCTGATCACCCTGGGCTTCGCGCGAAGCGGATGTCCTTGTTCGTGGGGCTGCGCACTCGTCATCGCCACCGCCCTCGCACCGGCCGTCACCACGCGGCCGGCCGCCCTTCATGGCGCCCACCGGCCGCCGCTCCTCGCACCGGGTTCGTGGGGCTGCGCGCTCGTCATCGCCACCGCCCTCGCACCGGCCGTCGCTACGCGGCCCGCGGCCCTTCGTGGCGCCAACGGGCCGCCGCTCCCACCGGCCGCCGCTCCCACCAGGAGCGCTGTTGCGACAGGTCCCTCGTGAGCCCATGCCCAGATCGCACCTGCCTGCAGTGTGGGGACACCTTCACGAGGAGTCTGTGCTGCATTCGCTCCCTGGGGGAGCGGACCCCGGGGTCGCGAGGGGAGGCGCGCGGCGGGGGCAGCGCGCGACGGAGGCGGGAACGTGTGTGGAGGTCGCGCGGCGGGGGCGGAAGCGGGTGGCGGGAGCTAAAGGACGACCCGGATCAGGCCTCGGCGACCGCCTTGGCCAGGGTCGGCGATGCCCCGATCGCCGTGAGGCTCTCGCGGACCTGCTCGGTCAGTCCTGGCACATCGAGCCGGAGAAGCCGACGGAGATCGGCGACGGATCCGTGGTCGACGAAGCGGTCCCCGGGGATTCCGACGATCCGCACTAACGTGTCGCGGTAGACCGGATCGGTCGCGCGGGCCTCCTCGAGCAACTCCAGCACGCCGCTGCCGAACCCGCCTGTCGTGACGCTCTCTTCGAAGGTGACGACCAGCCGCTTGCCCCGCGCCGCGTCCAGGATGAGTTGCCGATCGAGCGGCTTCGCGAATCGGGCGTCCACGACACCGACGCTCCAGCCATCGACCGCGAGTGCATCCGCCACGTCGAGCGTCCGCATCACGATCGGACCAAAGCCGACGAGCAGGACGTCGCGCCCGTCACGAAGCACCTCGGCCTGGCCGATGGGGATGATCCGCGGCGTGATCGGCTCAAGCCCGAAGCCCGGATCGCGCGGATAGTGGAGCGCGAACGGGTGGTCCTGCGCGAGGGCGGTGCCCAACAGCGAGCGCAGCTCCTGCTCGTTGCGCGGTGCCGCGATGATCAGGTTGGGCAGCTGGCGCTGGGCCGGGATCGTGAACATACCCTGATGGCTCGTGCCGTCCTCCCCGACCAGGCCGGCCCGGTCCACGGCGATGAGCACGGGCTGGTCGTTCTGGCAGACATCGTGGACAGTCTGATCGAAGGCCCGCTGCAGGAAGGTCGAATAGAGCGCGACCACCGGCCGCATGCCGCCCATCGCGAGCCCGGTCGCCATGGCAACGGCGTGCTGCTCTGCGATGCCCACGTCGAACACACGATCCGGATACGCGGCACCGAACTTCGACATCCCGGTCCCGGTGGGCATCCCGGCAGTGATGCCGACGATCCGCCGATCCGTCCGCCCGAGCTCGATGAGCTCCTCGGCGAAGACGGCCGTGTAGTTCGGGTGCTTCGTCGGCGTCGCGGGGGCCGCAGTCGGCGCCGCCGCGTCGTCCGTCATCGACTCGGCGGGCAGCGATCCGTTGGTGGACGCTCGTTTCCCGTCGTACGCATCGGCGCCTGGGCGAAGGCTCTCGGCGGGAACGTGCGCCATCGGGGGCAGCGCCGCCCCGTGGAACCCGATCTGGTCCGTCTCGGCGGGCCGGAACCCGCGACCCTTCTGGGTCCGGACGTGGACGATGACCGGCCCGGGCAGCTCCAGCGCGGCGCCGATCGTCTCGAGCAGGGCGTGCTGGTCGTGCCCAGGCACCACACCGATGTAGGTGAGCCCGAGATCCTCGAACAACTGGCCCGGCTGGGCGAACTGGACGACCGACTTGCGAAGGCGCCGGCTCATCTCGAGCACGGTGCCACCGACCACGGGCAGGCGTTCGACGGTGCGGTCGTAGGCACTCTTGCTCTGCCGCCAGGCCCCCGACAGCTTGACCTGGGAGAGGTACTTGGACAGCGCCCCGACCGTGGGGCTGATCGACATCTCGTTGTCGTTGACCACGATGAGCATCTGCGACTGGCGCTGGCCGATGTCGTTGAGTGCCTCGAGCGACAGGCCGCTCATGAGCGCCGCGTCACCGACGACGACCGCGATGCGCTCCAACCCGTGCCGCAGGTCGCGCGCCTCGGCCAGGCCCTGAGCGATCGACAAGCCGGTGCCGGCGTGCCCGCCATCGAACACGTCGTGGGGCGACTCGGAGCGTCGCGGGAAACCGCCCACACCATCGATCTGGCGCAGCGTCCCGAACCGCTCATAGCGGCCGGTCAGCAGCTTGTGCGGGTAGGCCTGATGACCGGTATCCCACACGATGTGATCCCTGGGCGACTCCAGCAGGCGGTGCAGGGCGATCGTGAGCTCCACGACACCCAGCGACGACCCGAGGTGGCCGCCTGTCGTCGCGACGGTCCGGATGATCGTGTCCCGGATCTCGACGGCGAGCCGCGCCAGCTCGACTTCGTCGAAGCCGCGCAGATCGGCCGGTCCCTGGAGTTGCGAGAGCATCGTCACGGTCGTTGATACGCCTCAGTGGCGGCCCCGGATGGGTCCCGATCGGGCGCAGTATAAACCTGTTCCTTCTGAGTCGCACGTTTCCCGGCCTGGTCCCCGACCGGTCCGACGAGGCTGATCCTCACGCCTCAGCGTCCGCCGCTGGGCGCAGGGCTTCCGCCTCGACCGCGCCACCGGGACGGGCGACAAGCTGCTGCATCCGCAGCTCCGCGCCGCGCAACAGCGTCTCGCATCGCTCGAGCAGGGCCGCGCCGCGCTCGTGGAGCGCCAGGGTCAGCTCCAGTGGCTGCCCGCCGGACTCCAGGGACGCGATCGTCCGCTGCAATGCAGCCAGGGCCTCGTCGAAGGACAGCGAGTCGACCGGCACATCCGAGGGCGCGTCGTCAGGGCGTTCCGTCACCGTCATCCTCTTCCGGGGAGTCCATGGCCCGCGACAACCGCGGGGCGACCAGCATACCGATGCGGACGCCGAGGATCGCGAACGCGACGACGGCGACGAGGAAGGCGACGTACTCCATCAGGCGTCCGCGGTGTCCATGACGACGGCGTCCAGGTCGCCGTGGGCCAGGCGGACAGCGAGTCGCGTGCCAGCGGGCGCGGCAGCGGGGTCACGCACGATCGCTCCATCGGCTGCGACACGGACGATAGCGTAGCCGCGTTCGAGCGTCGCGGTCGGGCCCAGCACCGCGAGGGCCGTGCCGGCCGAAGCGAGCGCGGCCCGTGCCGCGTCACGACGTGCAGCACGCAGGCGCGGCAGCGCTTCCTCGGCCGCGGCCAGGCGCTGACGTTCCCTCGTCATGCGCGAGCCACCGAGCCGGGGCAGGGCCGCGGCCGCCGACCTGAGCACGAGCGCCTCGCGGGCGAGGCGCGTCTCGACGACCCGCGTCCCACGATCGAACAGTAGCCCGACCTGCTCACGCGACGCCGCGAGCCGGGATGCCGGGCTGACGCGATCGAGCGCCCGTCGCTCCACCTCGATGTCCCGTGCGGCCTGGGCGAGTCGCCGACCCGTGGCGCCCGCGAGCCGATCGGCCGCGCGCCGCAGGGCGGCCGCCATCTCGGACTGATCGGGAACGACCACCTCCGCGGCGGCGGACGGCGTGGGAGCCCGGACATCGGCCGCGAAATCGGCCAATGTCACATCCACCTCGTGCCCGACCCCGCACACGACGGGCCACGGATGCGCCACCACGGCCCGCACGACGCGTTCGTCGTTGAAGGGCCACAGGTCCTCGAGCGAGCCGCCGCCCCGGGCCAGGATCGTCACGGCGGGGGCATCCCCTCCCCGCCCGGCGGCACGGAGCGCCTCCGCATAGCGCTCCACGCGGCGGAACGCGGACACGATGCTCGCCGGGGCGTCCTCGCCCTGGACCGTCGCTGCCACGAGGATCACGTGGACCAGCGGCCAGCGCCGCGCCAGGACGTGCGAGATGTCGCGCCACACGGCGCCCGATGGCGAGGTGATGACGGCGATCGTGCGCGGCCTCGATGGGAGCGGGCGTTTGCGGCCGATCTCGAACAGGCCCTCCGCGGCGAGGCGCGCCTTCGTCTGCTCGAAGCGCAGGGCGAGGTCGCCGAATCCCGCGGGCTGGATCGACTCGACGTACAGCTGCAGCGCACCGGTCGGCTCGTACAGGTCCACCCGTCCATGCGCCACGACCCGCAGGCCGGCCTGTGCCTCGAAGGCGGACCTGAGGCGGTCGTCGCGGAACCAGACGCACTGGAGCTGGTTCCGGTCGTCCTTGAGGCTGAAATAGGCGTGGCCCGCGGACGAGACGGTGACCCGCCCGACCTCGCCTTCCACCCACAGCTCCGCGAGGCGGGGTTCGGCGCGGATCGCGCTCTTGAGCACGCGGGTGACCTCGCTGACGCCGAGGATCCGGACACCGAACGTGCCGGGCGCCCGCGGGGCCCCGGAAGCGTCGGGCGGGCCGAGAGGGCCGACCTCGCCACCCTCGCCCTGGACCGAGCCCGGGTCGGTCACGTCAGACGCGCGTCTGGTACTCGCCGGTCCGGGTATCGACGCGGATGGTGTCACCGATCTCGACGAAGATCGGGACCGTGACGACCAGCCCTGTCTCCGTGGTCGCGTTCTTGCGGGCCCCGGACTGTGTGTCGCCGGCAAATCCCGGCTCGGTGTCGGTGACGGACAGGTCGACCGTGACCGGCAGCTCGACGCCGATCGTCTCGCCCTGGTACGAGGTCCGATCGAGCGTCATCCCGTCCTTCATGTAGTGCGCCGTGTCGCCGAGCATCTCGCGGGTGAGCGCGAACTGGTCGTACGTATCGGTGTCCATGAAGTGGTAGTCGTCGTCGTCGCGGTACAGGAACTGGACCGGGCGCTTCTCCATCGATGCGCGCGGCCACTTCGTTCCGGCCTGGAACGATCGCTCCACCGTCTGGCCGCGCTTGATGTTGCGCAGGGTGATGCGAACCTGGGCCGAGCCGCGGCCCATCTTGATGTGGTGGTAGTCGAGGATCTGCCAGAGCTCGCCGTCGAGCTCGATGGCGACACCCTTCTTCAGTTCACCGGTGCTGATCATGTCGAGGTGGGGCTCCTGGGTGAGCGTCGGGGAGGTGGCGGCCATTCTAGCCGACACCCGCCGCCCGGCCGGGCTGGCACCGCGGCCGAGGCTGGCTCCGCGGCCGGGCCTGACCCGGCTACCATCGCTGGCCAATGGCCGACATCGATCCTGTCCTGCTGGCCGCGCCGCCATCCATCGAGCCCACGGTGGCGCTCGACGTGGCGCGCCGGTCGTTCGGTCTCGTCGCCGCGGCAGCCCGCGACCTGGGAAGCGAGCGCGACCGGGCGTTCATGCTGCTCGATGCAGATGGCCGGTCGCTGGCTGTCCTCAAGATCAGCAACACGGCCGAGGACCCGGCCACGCTGGATATGGAGGCCGAGGCGGTCGTCCATGCGGCCCGCGTTGATCCCGGACTGCCGCTGGCCATCCCGCTGGCCACGATCGATGGCACGCGACGCGGCGCGCTGCTCACCGAGGCAGGCATCTGCCACGTCCGGCTCTACGACGTGCTGCCGGGTCGTGGCCGCAGCGATCCGCGAGACCTTGATGACGCGGCCTTCGTGGCCTGGGGCGAGACGACGGCCCGCGTCGGTCGAGCGCTGCGCGGGTTCATGCATCCGGCCGCCGTGAGGACCATGCTCTGGGACGTCCAGCACGCTGCCCGCACGCGCGCCTTCCTGGGTGACATCCGCGATGTCGGCCAGCGTGCCGTCGTCGAGCGCACCCTCGATCGATTCGAGCGCATCGTCGCGCCGGCCTGGCCGTCGCTGCGCGCGCAGGTCATCCATGCCGACCTGACCACCGACAACGCGCTCGTCGACGAGCACGGCCGGATCAGCGGCATCGTCGACTTCGGCGACATGTCGTTCTCGGCGCTCATCACCGATATCGCGAGCGCGCTCGACTCGATCGTGAGCGACCGGCCCGCGGAGGATCTGCCGCGGCTGATGCGCCTGTTCCTGGACGGGTACGAGCGGATCACGCCGCTCGATGACGACGAGCTGCGGCTGACCGGCGATCTGCTCGCGACGCGCGCCGCGATCACGGTCGCCATCTCGTCATGGCGGGCCGCCCAGGGGCTTGAGGACGCTGCGTTCGCCGAGCGCTACAACGCGACCGTGACACGGACCATCGAGACGCTTGAAACGATCGGGTATGACGTGGTCGCCCAACGGATGACGGGTTCGCCCACGAGCGGCGGTTCCGTCGCCGACACGGCGACACTCGCCGCACGGCGGTCGGATGTCCTGGGACCGGCACTCGAGCCGCTGAGCTACGACACGCCGCTCCACCTGGAGCGAGGCGAGGGCACATGGCTCATCGATGTCGACGGGCGGCGCTTCCTGGACGCCTACAACAACGTCCCGTCGGTCGGGCACGGGCATCCACGCGTGACGAGCGCCATCGCGAGGGCGTCGCGGCGCCTGAACACGAACCTGCGCTACCTGCACGAGGACGCCATCGAGCTCGCCGAGCGGCTCGTCGCGACCATGCCGGACGGTCTGGATACCGTCCTGTTCGTGAACTCCGGGTCGGAGGCGAACGACCTGGCCTGGCGGTTGGCCACGACTGCCACGGGTGCCCGTGGCGGGCTGTGCACGAGCTTCGCGTATCACGGGATCTCCGAGGCCATCGCTCCGCTGTCGCCCGAGTCGTGGCCCGGCGGCCGTCGTCCGGACCACATCGAGACCTGGGCTCCGCCGGATGCTTTACGCGGGACGGCACTGGACGGCGAGGCCTTCGACGCGGCGCTTGCTCGCCTTCGCGACCGCGATATCGAGCCGGCCGCCGTCATCCTCGACGGCGCGCTCACCAGCGACGGCTACCCGGTACCTGACCCGGCCCTCGTCCGCTCGTGGGCCGAACGTGCCCGAGCGGCCGGCGCGCTGTGGATCGCGGATGAGGTCCAGGGCGGACACGGCCGGACCGGTACCGGCCTGTGGTCGTTCGAACGCTTCGGGATCGTGCCCGACCTGGTCACCCTGGGCAAGCCGATGGGCAACGGCCATCCGGTCGGTGCCGTGATCACCCGACGGGACCTCGTGCGCCACTTCGCCGAGGAGACCGTCTTCTTCAGCACGTTCGGGGGCAATCCGGTGGCCGCCGCGGCCTCGCTGGCCGTGCTGGGCGTGCTGGACGACGAGCGCCTGGTCGAGCGCGCCGCCGAGACCGGTGAGCAACTGCGCGCGGCGATCCGGGGCACGGCCGTCGCCGCGGGTCCCGCCGGCGCCCACGTCGCCGACGTGCGTGGCCTGGGACTTGCCATCGGGGTCGAGATCTGCGCCACGGATGGCTCGCTGGCGCCCGACCGACCCACCACCGTCGCGGTCCGCGAGGGCCTGCGGGAGAACGGGGTCCTGGTCGGGACGTCCGGCGCCGCCGGCAACGTGCTCAAGGTGCGCCCCCCACTTGTCTTCGGCCCGGCGGAGGTCGAGCTGTTCGCGTCGGCGTTCGGTGCGGTGCTCCGGTCGCTGCCGAGGGGCTGACCCCGATCAGCCGCCGGGTGGCGCAGCGGCATTCGACCAGCCCATGCCGTACGTCGTGCGTTGGCCGTCCGAGTAGACGACATCGGCCTCCGCCTGCCCGTTCTGGAGCGTGCAGGGCACCACGGTGCAGCGGATCCGCATCTGGACGACGACCACCCCGGCCGAAGCATTGGCACGCGCGTCGGCCAGCATCTGTTGGCAGGTCCCGGCCGGGACGCCAACGCAGGAGAAGGCCCCCTGCGGCGGGGCTTCGGGGGGCACGGTCTCGAGCGGGACCGGTTCGGGTGAGCAGCCCGCCACCAGCATGGCTGCCAGGGTGGCACCGATCAGGAAGCCTCGGATCCGTCGCATCCGCGAAGGCTACACCGCGCTCGTCGGAGTGCACGCGGCTGCACCGCGGGCACGCGGCCCTGCCCTTACGCGCCGACGACGATGACATCCCGCGGGAATCGCGTCAGGCGCTCGACGCGCCCGGCCGACGCATCCAGGTGGACGAGGTCCTCGATCCGGACGCCGGTCTCACCATCGAGGTAGACGCCCGGCTCGACCGAGAAGACGGTCGGTGACGGGAGGGCAGTGTCCGCCGCCGAGGTGCCCAGGGACGGCGCCTCGTGGGTGGCCAAGCCGATGCCGTGACCGGTGCCGTGGCCGAAATGCTCGCCGTGGCCGGCGGCCGTGATGACCTCGCGGGCGACCGCATCCACGGCGCGGCCGCTCGGAAGCGGCTCCCCTGCGCCGCCTGCGACGGCCGCCTCCAGGTGCTCGATCGCGGCCGCCTGGGCACGGACCACGAGCGTGTACACCTCGAGGTCCCGGGCCGACGGCTCCCCGACGAAGAGGGTTCGCGTCATGTCGCTGCGATACCCGGCGACCTGTGCCCCGAAGTCGAACAGGAGCACCGCGCCGTCGCGGATGGCTCGGTCGCCCGGTGCGCCGTGCGGCAGTGCGGCTTCCGGACCGGACAGACAGGCGACATCGAAGGCGAGGGCCTCGGCGCCGTCCGTGCGCATCAGCCACTCCAGGCGCAGCGCCAGTTCCTGCTCGGTGACACCACGGACGATCTCCGGCAACAGCGCGGCGAGCGCCCGATCGGCCACCGCGCACGCGGCCGCGATGCGCTCGATCTCAGCCGGCTCCTTCGTCGCGCGGTCCGACTCCAGCCAACCCTCGACCGGCACGAGCTCCACGGCCGGGGCAGCAGCCGCCAGCCGGGTCCACATCGCCTGGGACACGAACGCCGCCTCCATGCCGACCCGCCGCGCCCCGAGGGAGGCGCACAGCTCCGGCCAGCGTTCGGCGAGGTTGCCGTAGGCGCGCTCGATGCGGGCATCCGTGGCCTCCCGGCCTGCCTGGATCGTGTAGCGCGAGTCGGCCAGCAGGACGACCTCATCGCCCCCGACGAGGAACTGCCCCGAGTTGCCGGCGACCTTCTCCTCCCCATCGGCGAGGGTGAAGCCGGTGATGTAGCGCATGTGCTCGCGGCGGACGCCGAAGTAGGCATCGATCCCGGCGCCGCTGAAGCGCTCGCGGAGGTGGGCAAGGCGCGCGGGACGCGCCACCCGATCCGCCTCGGTCCACGCCGCCGACTGCGCGTGGGTCGGCCGGACGCCGAAATCGGCCGGCGTCGGCCACCCCGGCCGGCGATCGGTCGCCGACCCGCTCGCGGCCATCAGTTGTAGCCGTACTCGGCGCGGTTCTTGTTGTGCTCCGTGAGGTTCTTGGCGAAGACGTGCTTCCCGCCGGAATCGGGGATGGCCAGGAAGTAGATGAACTTTCCCTTCGTGTCCGGAGCGAGGGCCGCATCGATCGAGGACAGCTGCGGCGTGCAGATCGGTCCGGGCACGAGGCCGGCCTGGGTGTAGGTGTTGTAGCCGGCGATCGCCTCGGGCAGGACGAGCTCGGCCAGGGCCGTCTCGGGGACCGTCCAGAAGACGTACTCCTTCCAGCGCGCGAAATCAAGGTCGTCGAGAGCCACGGTGTCGGCCGCCCAGATCACGGTCGGATCCGCATTGAGCAGGCCGGGCTTCACGCCGGCGATCTTGTCGATGCGGTTCTGGTAGACACCCGCGATGATCGGCCGCTCCTCGTCGACGACGGCTTCCCGTTCGACGATCGAGGCGAGGGTCAGGACCTGGTAGAAGGTCAGTCCGCGCTCCTCCGCCACGGTGAGGCGCTCCTCGCCCACCGTCGCGATGAACTTGTCGAGCATGAGCCGGATCAACTCGTCTGCCGTGGTGTCGGGCCGGACGCGATAGGTCGACGGCCACAGGAAGCCCTCGAGACTCGCCCCGTCCGGGGCCGTGGCGCGGATGTCGACCAGCCACGGATAGTCGGCGATGAGCGACGCCGGCGGCGCGCTGGCGAGCTCGTAGAACTCGCGGACGTCCATGTCGAGTTCCAGCGTCTGCAGCTTGGCCGTGATCTGCTCCAGGCGAAGGCCGGTGCGCAACGCGATATCGACGAAGGGGATCTGCTCTGGCGCGAGGAGCGCCGTGACGATCTCGTCGGGGGTCATGCTCTCGCGCAGCGTGAACGTACCCTTCTGGAGGTCGGTCGAGAGCGCTCGCTCGTTGGCGATGTAGATGAACGCCCGCCGATCCGTGATCAGGCCGAGATCCTCGAGTCGCTTGGCGATCGATGATGCAGTGTCGCCATCCTGGACCGCGAACGAGACACGCGTCGTGTCTGCCGACGCGGGCGTCGTCATCGCATCGCCGATGTCGTCGCGGACCAGGGCCTTGACGAACGCGATGTTCCAGGCGCCTGGATTGTCCGAGGCCCAGCCGATGATCGCGCTGTCCACGATGGGCCGCAGGATCGTCAGGGCGAGGCCCAGGACGACGCCGGCCAGGACCAGCGCGAACACGAGGAACTTGATGAGGCCGAGCAACCCGCTCCCACCGCCACCGCCTCGTCGACCGCCGCCCTGCCGGTCGACGTCGCGCCTGGACGGCTCGAAGTCGATGGGCTCGTACTCGGTGGCGTAGGCGTCCTCGACGAAGGGCCGAGCGTGGGGCTGGCGACGGTCACGAGGATCGCGGGGGCGACCCCCGGAGCGGAGGGTCATGCGCTGGTCTCCGTGGTGGGGCTCGCGGCCCGTCGAGCGGTCAGGGCGTCCTCCAGGATGATGGCGGCCGCCTCGCGATCGACCCGAGCTCGATACGCATCGCGCTGTGTCTTGCTCGGTGGTCCACCGGATCGGCCACGACGCATCGGACCGAGTCGGCCTTCCGCGAGATGGCTGGTCAGGCGCTCATCCTGCCACGTCCAGTCGACCTCGACCCGGAGCGACGCCAGTTCTGCCGCTACAGCCGCGGCCCACGCCCGGGTCAGACCAGCCTGCGTCCCGTCGATGCCGGAGGCGTCCAGCGGGAGCCCCACCACGAGTTCCGTGGCGGCATGCTGCGCGATGAGCGTCGCCAGGCCGGCGGCGTCCACCGCGTGGTTCGCGCCGCGTCGGAGGGTCACCAGCGGGCGTGCTCCGTACCCATCCGATTCGGCGATGGCCACGCCGATGCGGCGCTCACCGACGTCAAGTCCCAGGATCGTCACGAGCCGGGCTCGACGATCGTGAGGGTGACCCGGCTCTCCAGCGTCGGGACCGTGGTCACCCAGTCCGGCCAGAGGGTGATCGCGCCGGTGCCGTACGTGTCCAACACGGCCTGGGCGTCGGCCAGCGGCAGGCCGCGGAGTTCGGCGGCGATGGCGGCGGCATCGAGCACCCGGACTTCCTGGGCGGTGGCGCGCACGGGGAACGTGATGGCGGCTCCATCGACGACGGCTGGCTCGACGGCGATGTCGCTGGATCCATCCACCAGCTGGTAGCCGCTGTCCACGGCGTCGGCCAGCCGGGCAGCGGCGATGGCCTCGAGCGGGGCCGTGTCAACGGCGAGCACGGAGCCCTGCGCGCTGACGCCGAGGAGGAACGTCTCGATCTCCTGCCCGACGAGCGTGTCCGGTTCGACCGACCAGACCGGATCGCCGAGGTTCGCAGTCTCGGCGAAGACCGTCACGTCCTGGGGGGCGAGATCGGCATCGTCCAGGCGCGCCTCGAATTCGGTCTGGAGCGCCGCAGTCAGCGCCGCCAACGCCGCGTCGACGTCCTCCTGGGTCACGCGCGGGAAGGTCTCGCTCGTACCCCCGGTGGTCTCCTCGGGATTGGTCACCTTGAGAAACAGCGGCTCCTCGCCACGCGGCACGGTGTTGATGGCGTTCGGCTGGACGTTGGCCTCCGTTCCCGGATCCACCGCGGTGACGGCGACGTTCGCCGAGGACGGCACGATCGTGAGGCCGACCAGCTTGGCCGACTTGATCCTGACGGACTCGTCGGTCCGGAATCGGATCCCACCGTTCGTGCTGACGATCGCCCCTTTCGCGATGGTGTTCGAGGTCGTCGGATCCAGGTTGTCGAAGCGGACCGAGCCGGTGGCAGGCGTCACCTCGACCCGTTCGCCGGTGGCCGGGAACGAATCGCCGACGGCGACATCGACCGGCACGTTGACGGCCGGCACGAGGCCGTTCTGCACATCCGGTTCCGTGAGGTCGGTGCTGGCGTCCACCCGGAAGGCGAGCGGCCCGATCGTCTGCTCGCGCGGCGCGATGGTGATGTCCGCGGCGGGCAGCAACAGATAGGCCCCGACTCCGCCGACGATGACCGCCAGCGCGATCAGGAGCGTGACCACGATGACGGGGGTCCGTGGGATCGCCACACCTCGACCGACCGTGGCCGGACCGCGCCGCCCGCTGGCTGGTCGGACTCGCGGTGCATCGTCGCGCAGCTGCGATCCCGCTCGGGGAGCGCCGACCGGGCCGGTCCCGTCAGCCGGAGGATGCGTGCGGGTGCTCGCACCGACGACAAGGTGTGCCGCCGTGGCATCGGGATCCTCGTTGTGACCCGTCTCGGCTGGCTTCGCGGCCGACGATCTGCGCGCTGGTCGCGGAGTCGTTGACGCTGCTACGGACGGCCGAGGTTCGTCGGGCGGCTGGACGAGCGTGACGGTGGCCTCGACCTCCTCGGCGGTCCCCTCCGCGTCGATCGCCTCTTCGTATTCCTGCACGGAGGCGAAGACCGGCAACCCGGCCGACGCCGCGAGGGCACGGGTGGCCGCGTCGCCGGCCACGACCGACAGGCGCTTCTCGTGGGTGATGGCGTCCCTGGCCAGCAGGCGGAAGTTGATCCGCGATGTGGCGACCCGCGAGCCATACGGCAGCACGACCGCGACGCGCCGACCATCGACTGACCGGATGCGGGATGCGGCCGAGGTGATCTCGTCGTCGATGTCCAGGTAGACCACGCCGGCGACCATGTCAGACCTTCATGGCCCGGAGGACACGCCGAAGCGCGACATCGAGCGCGTCCTCGGTCGTCTGCAGCTCGATCGCCTGGAACGCCAAACCTAGGGGCGTCACATCCTGCTGGTCGACCAGCAGGTCGGTAGCATCGGTCACGGTGTCGATGAGGTCGGGGTCCAGGATCGTGACCTCGGGCGGGCGGGCGAACGGCATCCGCTTCCAGAACGTCTCAGCGGCCAGCGCTTCGCGGATCTCCGGCAGGCGCGACCCGCCGCCGCACACGAAGATGCGACCGGGCAGCAGGTCCCCGCCGGACAGCTCCTCCATGACCAGCTCCACTCCCGCGGCCCACACGCGGACGTCGTCCCCGACGATCCTCGCGATGTCGTCGCGCCGCTCGACGTCGAGGCCACGCGCGTAGTCCACCTTGAGCGACTCGGCGCGCGGGAACGGCAGGTCCAGGCGATCGGCCAGCGACTTCGTGAACGCTCGACCTCCGAGGGCGAACATCCGGGTGCCTTCGATGCCGCCCTGGCGGACGAGGGCGACATCGGTGGTCCCGCCTCCGACATCGACGAACAGGGCGCCGGTCTGGCGGATGACGTCGGGACCAAGGACCCTGGCCACGGCGTAGGGCTCCGCCACGATCTCCAGCAGCTCCAGGTCCAGCTGGCTGGCCACGCTCTGGAGCGCGCCGAGGTGGACGAGCGGGGCGAAGGCGTTGAAGATGCCGATCTTGACGTGACGACCCTGGAATCCGACTGGATTGGTCAGGGCGTACCCGTCGATGGAGGCGCCGGTCACGGCTGCGTGGACGAGCCGGACATCGACCTGCGGCAGCCCGGTCTCCCAGGTGATCGCACGCTCCGCCTCGCGCAGGGCCTCGCGCTGGACGTTGTCGATGAGCTTCTGGAGCTCGGCCTCGGTGATCGGCTGATCCGGTCGCTTGCGCTCCTGGCTGTGGGTCGTGGTGAAGCCCTTGACCAGCTCCCCGGCGATCCCGATGACGACCTGACTCGGGCGGAACCCAGCCATCTCCTCGGCTTCCTGGAGCGCGACCGCGCAGTTGTCCACGACGGCCGCGATGTCGGCCACGGTCCCCGATTGCATATGCGACAGGCCCTGCCGTTTACGACCGACGCCGCGGACCGTGCCATGCCCAGCCTCATCGATCTCGAAGACCAGCGCCTTGGCGAACTCCGTCCCGACGTCGAGCGCGGTACAGGCGGAGAGCGTCTCGCCCTCGTCGCGCTGCCAGATGCGACGCCAGAAGGCCATCAGGCCTCCGTCGAGAGCGCCGCGCGGATGGCGGCCAAGGCGTCAGGCAGCCCGTCCCGCCGGGTGCCCTTGCCCTGGGCCATCTCGGGGCGGCCACCGCCTTTACCGTCGAGGGCGGGCATGGCGGCCCGGACGAGATCGCCGGCGGACACGCCCGTGGCGACCAGGTCGTCCGAGACGGTCACGAAGAGCTGCGGCTCCTCGGCATCGAGGGCGAGCGCGATGACCCCCGACGGCACGAGAGAGCGCATCTCCTTCGAGGCGGCCTTGAGCGCCTCCAGCGAGTCGTACGCGACGGCTCGCGCGACGAGGGTGACGGCGGTGCCCACAACCTCGGCGCTGGCCGCAAGCTCGGCTGGCTTCGGGAGGGCAACCCCCGCGCCGGCCTTCAGTCGTCGCTTCGCGTCACGCAACTCGTCCTGGAGCGTGGTGACGCGATCCTCGATCGAATCGATGTCGCGGGCGCCCACCGCCGCGGCCAGTCGTTCCAGCGTGTCCGCCCGGTCCCGCGCCAGTCGATCCGCGGCGGCACCGGTGACCGCCTCGATCCGGCGCGTCCCGGAACCGATGCTGCTCTCCTTGAGGATGGCGAACCCGCCGATCTGCCCACTCGCCCGGCAGTGCGTGCCGCCGCACAGCTCGAAGCTGTAGTCCTGGACCCGGATCGTGCGCACCGTGTCGCCGTACTTCTCGTCGAAGAACGCGTCGGCGCCGGCTTCGATGGCGTCGGCCATCGGCATGAACGCGACCGTGACCGAGCGGTCGTCGCGGATGGCTCCGCGCACCTCGTCCTCGATGGCGCGCAGCTCGTTGTCGGTCAGTGCCCGGTCGTACGGGAAGTCAAAACGCAGGTAGTCCGGCGTGACGAGCGAGCCGTGCTGCCGCGCGCGCTCCCCCACCACGTTGCGCAGCGCTCGGTGGAGCAGGTGCGTGCCCGTGTGGTTGCGCATCGTGTGCGCTCGCCGCTCGGCGTCCACGTCCGCGGCGACGGTCTCGCCGACCTTGACTCGACCGTGGAGGGTCCCGCGATGGACCGTCAGCCCGGGTACGGGGCGTTGTGTGTCCGTGACGGCGAACAGCTCGCTGCCGCCGCCAGCCTCGCGAATGACGCCATGATCGCCGACCTGGCCGCCACCCTCGGCGTAGAACGGCGTCTGATCGAGGACGAGCTCGGCCTCGCCATGGCCGGTCAGTTCGTCGTACTCCATGCCGTCCCGGATGATCGCGAGGACACGACCCTCGGCGCTGGTCGTCTCGTAGCCGAGGAAGGTCGTCTCGGTCCCGATCCGCGCCGCGATGGTGCCGTACAGCGCGGCCGATCCGGCGTGCCTGGCGAGCTGGGCCTTCGTACCCGATCGACTGCGCTCCCGCTGTTCCGCGAGGGCCGCCTCGAAGCCGGCGCGGTCCACGGCGACCCCGTATTCGCCCGCCAGTTCGACCGTCAAGTCGATCGGGAAGCCATAGGTGTCGTGGAGCTTGAAGGCGACCGCGCCATCGAGCCGCGGGGCATCCGGCGGCAGGTCCTCCTCGCGGCGACCCACGACCCGTTCGGCGCCGGTCAGCGGGATGAGCGCCTCCTCCAGGTGGACGGTGCCGGCGTCGAGCGTCCGCGCGAACTGCGCCTCCTCGCGGGCGATGGCCCCCAGGATCTCGTCGCGCCGCTCCTCGAGGTGTGGGTACGCCGCGCGCATGACCTCGATCACGACCTCCGCCGTCTGGGCCATGAACGGCTCGCGACGCCCGAGCAGCCGGCCGTGGCGCACGGCACGGCGCAGGATGCGACGCAGGACGTAGCCCCTCCCTTCATTGCTGGGGAGGACGTCGTCGGCGATGAGGAATGTGACGGCCCGTGAATGGTCGGCGATGACCTGGTAGCTGAAGCGCTCCTGCTCGAAGGCGTCGGGATCGTGGCCCAGGAGCTCGCGCATCCGGGCGTGGATCGGGACGAACAGGTCCGTGTCGTAGTTGGTGGGGACGCCCTGCAGGACGCTGGCCAGTCGCTCCAGGCCCATCCCGGTGTCCACTCCCGGCGCCGGGAGGGGCGTCAGGGAACGATCCGGGTGGAGCTCGAACTCCATGAACACGAGGTTCCAGATCTCCAACCAGCG
>JBKJHI010000010.1:0-6365 GCA_046599085.1 Candidatus Limnocylindrales bacterium | reverse complement strand
GTGTGCGTCGTCGGCTCGATCATCGTGGTCATACGGCGACTCCTTCCGCGAGGGTGGCATGGATCTGGCCGACGGCCTGGGTGAGGCCCTCTTCCATGCCCATGGCCAGCACCTGCTCCAGGGCCTCGGCGCTTGGGAAGCGGCTCTCGATGGACATCCGCGTCCGGTTGGCCTCGAGCGGCTCGATCGTGACGACGCCCTCGATGCGTGGGAAGTCCTCGTTCCGAGTCCCGTCCGCGTGCGCGAACCCGTCGACCAAGGACAGCCGACGCGGCGGATCGACATCGACGACGTCCCAGTAGCCGCGGGGTTGATCGCCGTCCGGGCCTGTCATGTGGTACTCGACGCGACCGCCCGGCGTGAGGTCGTGGGCCGTGAAGGTCGCCGGGTAGGTCGGCGGTCCCCACCAACGCTCAAGCTTGCGCGGATCTGCCCACAGGTCCCAGACCCGCTCGGGCGTGGCGTCGAACTCGGCGGTGAGGGTCATGGTCAGGGCTTCCGGGTCCTTTTGGATGGCGGTCACGGTCATGCGTCGTTCTCCTGGCTTGCGGTGATGAGATCGGTCATCCGGTCGATACGGCTGCGCCACAGCGCGTCGTACTCGTCGAGCAGGCGGCTCGCCATGCGCAGCCCATCGATGTTGGTGCGCACGACCTTGCGGCGACCCGTGCGCTCCTTGGTGATCAGGCCGGCTCGTTCCAGCACCGCGATGTGCTTTTGCACGGCCGCGAAGCTCATCGGGTAGTGGCCGGCCAGATCAGCGATGCCCTCGTTGCCGCGCATCGCGCGCAGGACGATGTCGCGCCGGGTAGCGTCAGCCAGGGCGGCGAAGACGTGGTCGGCGTTGAAGACGGCCTGCATAGATACAACCATACGGTTGTACGCCCGTGGGTGTCAAGCCCGGGGGCGCACCTTCGGCCCGCACGGCGCCCACGGCCCGCGGGGCAGCCCGTTTGCGGCCCGCGCGGCGCCCACGGCCCGCGGGGCCGCCCGTTTGCGGGTGGCGTGGCAGCCCTTTTACGGGTGGCGTGGCAGCCCGTTGCCCCGTGTGGGGACCCCGACGCGGTGGCTCTCCGCGCTGTTGATGGCGACCGTGCGTTCGCATGCATGTGGTATGTGCATTCGGGGCCCATCGTGTCGCCCAAGCCCGGTGAGGTCGGCTGCGGGGCTGTCCATGTCGGCAATCGTGCACACCGGGTGTGCCGCATCGCCGATAAATGCGCCGACTCCACCGATCGACACCCTGGACCCTCGCGCTTCGCCTGGCCGTGCTGTCGAAATGAACACCCGCTGTGCACGCCCGCCGCGATGGGGCCGGTGCCGCCCTCCGGCCGCCGCGATGGGGCCGGTGCCGCCCTCCGGCCGGCGGCAGCCTGGCTGGCGGCGACCGAGCCTGGCCGGCGGCGACCGAGCCGATGCCCCAACGCGCTCACGACCCATGAGACCACCGAGCCGCTCCCGGTCGGGGGCCGGCCACGTGACGTTCGGCCCGCTGCTGGGGGCCGCAGGTCCCGTGAACTGGTCACATGCCCTACGCATACTCGGACATAGGGCCCGCCGGGACGGCACCGCTGGAGGCGGCATCGCGGCGACCGGCCCAGCAACTGTCCCCGGAAGGGAGCTCGCAGCCTGTGGCTGATCGATCCGAATGCCTCGACGGCAATGAAGCCGCCGCGCGCATCGCCTACGCCCTGAGCGAAGTGATCGCGATCTACCCCATCACGCCGGCTTCGCCCATGGCCGAGTACTGCGACGACTGGTCAGCGGCGGGGCGTCCAAACCTGTGGGGCAAGGTGCCCGACGTCATCGAGATGCAGTCCGAGGCGGGGGCCGCGGGCGCGCTGCACGGCGCACTCCAGAAGGGCGCGCTGGCCACCACCTTCACGGCCTCCCAAGGCCTGTTGCTGATGATCCCCAACATGTTCAAGATCGCCGGCGAGCTCACCCCGGCCGTGATCCACGTCGCGGCCCGCACGGTCGCCACCCATGCGCTGTCGATCTTCGGCGACCACAGCGACGTGATGCACGCCCGTGCCACGGGCTGGGCGATGCTCGCTGCCGGTTCAGTCCAGGAGGCCCACGACTTCGCCCTCATCGCCCACGCCGCCACGCTCCGCTCGCGGGTGCCCTTCCTGCACTTCTTCGATGGCTTCCGGACGAGCCACGAGATCAACAAGATCGAGCCACTCGACGAGGCCGACATCCGGGCACTTGTCCGCGACGATGACGTGCTGGCGTTTCGTCGGCGGGGTCTGACCCCCGACGCGCCCGTCGTGCGCGGGACGGCCCAGAACCCGGACGTCTTCTTCCAGGCCCGCGAGGCCTGCAATCCGTACCACGCGGCCGTGCCGGCCACGGTCCAATCGGTCATGGACGACCTGGCCGAGCGTACCGGCCGCCAGTACCACCTGGCCGACTATCACGGCGCGCCAGACGCGGAACGCGTCCTGATCCTCATGGGCTCGGCGGCGGGGGCAGTCGAGGAGACCGTGGATGCGCTCGCGGCCGCCGGCGAGAAGGTCGGCATGCTGCGCCTGCGCCTGTTCCAGCCGTTCCCCGCCGCGGAGATCCTGGCCGCGCTGCCATCGACGACGCGAACGATCGGGGTCCTGGATCGGACCAAGGAGCCGGGTGCGGTCGGCGAGCCGCTGTACCTCGCGGTGGTGGCCGCTCTGGCCGAGGGCATGGAGGATGACGTCGCGCCGTTCGCCACGGCACCGCGCGTCGTCGGCGGACGCTACGGGCTGTCGTCCAAGGAGATGACGCCGGCCATGATCAAGCCCATCTTCGAAGGACTGGCCACGGCGCGGCCCAAGCGGCACTTCACGGTCGGCATCTACGACGACGTGACCCACCTGAGTCTGCCCATCGAGACGGGCTTTCGCGTCCCGCGCCCGGCCGGCGAGGTCCAGGCCCTGTTCTTTGGGCTTGGCTCGGACGGGACGGTCGGCGCCAACAAGGCCTCGGTGAAGATCATCGGCGAGGGGACCGACCTGTTCACGCAGGGCTACTTCGTGTACGACTCCAAGAAGTCGGGCTCAGTGACCGTGTCTCACCTGCGCTTCGGCCCGGAGCCGATCCGATCTACGTACCTCGTCGAAGACGCGGACTTCATCGCCTGCCACCAGTTCGGCCTGCTGGGTAAGGCCCCCATCCTGGAGCACGCCCGCCACGGTGCGACCTTCCTGCTCAATGCGCCGTACGGCCCGGGCGAGGTCTGGGCGCACTTGCCCGGCGAGGTCCAGCGGGTGATCCTGGAGAAATCGATCGACCTGTGGGTCATCGATGCCGCCGCGGTCGCCGACGCGGCCGGCATGGGCAGCCGCATCAACACCGTGATGCAGCCGTGCTTCTTCCAGTTGTCGAGGGTCCTGCCGCCCGACGAGGCCATCGCCCGGATCAAGGCCTTCGTCGAGCACACCTACGCCAAGCGCGGTGAAGAAGTCGTGGCCCGCAACTTCGCGGCCATCGATGCGTCGCTTGCGGCGCTCGCGAGGGTCACGCCCGGTCCCGTGACCAACGAGCGGGGCACGACTCAGGTACTGCCCACGGACGTTCCCGACTTCGTGGCCCGTGTCACCGCCCGGCTGATCGCGGGCCAGGGCGATCAGTTGCCGGTCAGCGCACTGCCCGTCGACGGCACATTCCCCACCGGGACCACGAAGTTCGAGAAGCGCCAGATCGCCCAGATGATCCCGGTCTGGGATCCCAGCATCTGCATCGACTGCGGCAAGTGCGCGATGGTCTGCCCACACGCCTCGATCCGCATGAAGGTCTTCCCGATGGCCGCCCTCGACGGGGCGCCGGAAACCTTCCAGCACAAGGAGTTCCGCTCACGGGACCTGACCGAGCATCGACTCACGATCCAGGTCGCGCCCGACGACTGCACGGGCTGCGGCGTGTGCGTGGACGTCTGCCCGGCCAAGGACAAGACGGCCATCGGCCATAAGGCCATCGACATGGCGCCCATCGGTCCGCTGCTGGCAGCGGAACGCCCGAACTGGGACTTCTTCTCGGCCATCGCGCCGCTGGATCGCTCGCTGCTCGCCCACGACACGGTCAAGGGCAGCCAGGTCCTGGAACCATTGTTCGAGTTCTCCGGGGCGTGCGGCGGCTGCGGCGAGACGCCCTACCTGCGCCTCGTCAGTCAGCTCTTCGGCGACCGCATGATCGTGGCCAACGCCACCGGCTGCTCCTCGATCTACGGGGCGAACCTGCCGACCACGCCGTGGACGGTCAACGCCCAGGGCCGCGGCCCGGCATGGGCCAACTCCCTGTTCGAGGACAACGCGGAGTTCGGCCTCGGGATGCGCCTGGGCCTGGACGCCCAGACCGATCATGCCCGCGGGCTCCTGACCAGTCTTGCGCCGACGATCGGGCAGGACCTTGTGGCCTCGATCCTTGGCGCAAGTCAGGACTCCGAGCCGGAGGTCGAACGACAGCGTGAGCGGATCGCCGCACTGCGCACGAAGCTGGCTGCCGTGGACGGGCCCGAGCGGTCCGCCGCGCAGCACCTGCTGACGCTGGCCGGTGACCTCGTCAAGCAGGGCGTCTGGATCATCGGCGGGGACGGCTGGGCGTATGACATCGGCTTCGGTGGGCTGGACCATGTCCTCTCATCCGGGCGCAACGTGAACGTCCTCGTGCTGGACACCGAGGTCTACTCCAACACCGGCGGCCAGGCCTCCAAGGCCACCCCACGCGGGGCAGTGGCCAAGTTCGCGGCAGCGGGCAAGGGGACCGGCAAGAAGGATCTGGGCGCCATCGCCCGGTCGTACGGCAACGTCTTCGTGGCCCAGGTCTCCATGGGCGCCAACGACGCCCAGACCACGAAGGCCCTGCTGGAAGCCGACGCCTGGCCGGGACCGTCGCTGGTCATCGCCTACAGCACGTGCATCGCGCACGGGATCGACATGAGCAAGTCGATGTCGCACCAGAAGGACGCGGTCAAGTCCGGCTACTGGCCGCTCTATCGATTCCATCCCTCCGAGATCGACGGCGGTCACCCGTTCAAGCTCGATTCGGCGGCGCCGTCCATCCCGATCGCCGATTTCGTGGCCACGGAGACGCGCTTCGCCGTGCTCCAACGGACGAACCCGACACGCGCCGCCGAGCTCGCGAGCCTGGCCCAGGCGGACGCCGACGAACGCTGGCACTACTACCAGCAGCTGGCCGGCATCGAGCGCACGGTGCCGCACCTGCCCGCCGTCGTGGTCGACGAGGAGGTCGGCCCATGATCGACCTGCACACCCGGTATCTCGGGCTGGACCTGCGGTCGCCGCTGGTCGCCTCGGCGGCGCCCGGCAACGCCGACCCGTCGATGGCGGCCCGACTGGCTCGGGCCGGCGCCGGCGCCATCGTCCTGCCATCCCTGTTCGAGGAAGAGATCGAGGCCGAAGAGGTCGGCCTGGACCAGGCACTGCGACAGGGGACCGAGGCGTTTGCCGAGGCCCTCGACTACTTCCCGGCGATCGCACCGTACGTCGGGGCCGCGGATCGCCGGGAAGTAGTCGAGGGCCTCGTACGTCGGGGCCGCGGATCGCTACCTGGCGGCGCTCGAGGCGGTCAAGGCCGCCGTGGACGTGCCGGTGATCGCGTCGCTCAACGCGATCACGACAGGCGGCTGGGTCCGCCACGCGCGGCGCATCCAGGACGCCGGCGCCGATGCGCTGGAGCTCAACCTGTATCACGTGCCGGCCGATCCGACTCGGACCGCGGTTATCGCCGAGGCCGAGGACCTCGCCCTCATCGCCGCGGTCCGCGCGGCCGTGACCATCCCGCTGGCGGTCAAGCTCAGCCCGTACTACTCGGCGTTCTCCGCCTTTGCGCCGATGGCGGTCCGGGCCGGCGCGGACGGGCTCGTCCTGTTCAATCGCTTCTACCAACCCGACCTGGACCTGGAACGGCTCGAGGTCGTGCCCAGCCTGGAACTCAGCCAGCCATGGGAGCTGCGCTTGCCGGTCCGTTGGATCGCCATCCTGCGCCCGCAACTCGGCAGCGAGGTTTCGCTGGCGGCGACCTCCGGCGTCCACGCCGGGACGGACGCGGTCAAGGCGCTGATGGCCGGTGCCGACGTGGCCATGATGACCTCAGCCCTGCTGCGACACGGTCCGGAGCACCTTGCGACCGTCGAGACCGAGCTGCGCGACTGGCTGACCGAGCACGAGTACGTCTCGGTCGACCAGCTCCGTGGCAGCGCCAGTGCCGCCACGGCCGGTGATCCGGCCGCATTCGAGCGGGCCAACTACCGCGCGACCATCCGGTCGTGGACGACGCCGCCCGAGCTGACCCCGACGGTGCCGCATCGCTGAGCCGCCTGCCCGCCGCGGGTGACGATGGCCGACAAGGTGCGCTGACCCGTGCGG
>JBKJHI010000214.1:0-4095 GCA_046599085.1 Candidatus Limnocylindrales bacterium | reverse complement strand
ACTGCACCGAGGGCGTCAAGTCGGCATCTGGACCGTGAGTCCGCTTCACGACGCTGAGACACCACCCGCGCCCACGGGAGGCTGCCGCGGCTGGACTCGGACTCCAACGACGTCGGGTTGGCCCCCCTCGGCCTGGACCCGTGGGCCGGCGCCGCGGTCGCTGATGGCCGCGCGACTCGATGAGAGCATGGGCTCCCGGCCCCGCCTGAATGGGGACCAACCTCCGTCGTCGGCTCAGGCGCGGCCGGCCGAAGGCAGAGCCGAGCACCGCAGCGAACGCACCGCAGCGAGCGCACTCCAACATGCGCACTCGATCGTGTGCGAGCGCGGAGCACAGGCGACAACGCACGCCCGGCTCGGATCGGGTCAAAGCCCGCCCGCCGGCCCAGGCGGGCCGGCGGTCAGTCGTTGTAGAGGCGCTCTTCGATCAGCTTTTCCTGCACCGTCCGCCCGTTCGGATCGAAGCCCGAGTACTCGAAACGCTTCTCGAACTCGAGGTCGATCGCGTCCTGGCCGCCCCGGTTCTTCTCGACCGAGACGATGACCCAGTCACGGAACCGCTGCGCCTGGTACGGGTTGAACTCGATATTGACCTTGGCGACGATGTGGTACTTCTCGTTGAGGATGAGGGTGATGTCCGCTTCGTAGTTGATGGCCGACGAGCCGCGCAGGTGGAAGTTGCGCAGGCGCGACGCCTTGAGGCCCTCCTTGTCAGCGGCGACGATGGCGACCATCGGCACGTCCTCGGACAGGGCGATGTCCTTGAGGCCGTTGACGATGTAGGTCACCTTCTCCGACTCGTTCTCCGGTTCGGGGTGCTGGGGCACCTTCTGCATGTAGTCGACGAAGACGACGAGCCGCCGATCGCCCGACAGCGTCCGATGCTGCTGGACCAACTTCTGGATGTTCTCGATGGTGCTGGTCGTCTGGGAGCCGCGCAGCAGGAACAGGTTCTGTCCGTAGCGCGCGATCCGGTCGAGCGACGGGCGGAGCCGAGGGTTGTTGGCCAGCTGAGGTGCCGTGGTGCCCTCGGACATCCATGTCCCGAGGATCTCCTTGCGGACATCCTGGATCTTGATGGCGCCGGTCTTGTGCGGCAGGTGCGCGAGGGCCGATTCCATCGCGATGAGGCGATTCATCAGGTACGCCTCGTCGTGCTCGAAGCAGATGTATAGGACGTTAGCCTGGCCGCCCGAAGCGATGTTGCGCGCCATCTGCAGGGCCATCGTCGTCTTGCCCGTGCCCTGGGCCCCGCCGATGAGCAGCAGTTCGCCGGCGCGAAGCCCCGTGCCGATGGTCTTGTCCAGCGGGGTGAACCCGAGAGGGACCGGCTGGTACTCGGAGAGCCGGCCGGTCGTGACCCGCTCGTTGAGGTCGACGAGCACGTCAAGCGCGGACCGCGGCGCCATGCTGCCGGTCGCCGTATCAAGCCGCCAGCCCGCTGGCTTGGCTGCGTTCTGGGTTGCGTCGGTAGTCACGCGGAAGGGTCCTCCCCGGAGGCATGCGAAGCGCGCCGCGGTGCGGCGACGGTAGCGTAGCACTGCGCTCGCGTCGATTCACCCACCCGGACCACGCAGGTCCGCACCACCGATCAGATGCCGGCCGCGATCTCATCGAACGTCGCGGCGATGGCCCGGATGGCCCCCTCGTAGTTGGCCAGCGAGAACCACTCGTTCGGGGCGTGGGCGTGCTCGTGCGGCTGCGAGAACCCGAGGAGCACGACCGGCAGGCCGAGGATCCGTTCGAAGCTGGCGGTGACAGGGATGGACCCGCCCTCGCGGATGTGGATCGGGTGTTGTCCGAAGATCGCCGCCAGCGCGCGTTCGGCGGCGCGCACGACCGGCAGGTCCGTCGGCGTCCTGGATGGCCGTCCGAGGCCGAGGTTGCGCACGGTGACGGTCAAACCGGGCGGAGCCACGTCGGCGACGAACGCCTGAAGCGCCGCGAAGATCCGCGCCGGATCCTGATCGGCGACCAAACGGCTGCTCACCTTGGCGTGCGCGTGGGCCGGGATGATGGTCTTGGGTCCGTCGCCCTGGAACCCGCCCCAGATGCCATGCGCGTCGAAGGTCGGCCGCGTGGATCGGCGTTCGAGCACGCTGTACCCGCTCTCCCCTGTCAGGGCATCCACCCCGAGAGCCTCGCGGTATGCGTCCTCGTCGAACGGGAGCGCCGCTATCGCGGCACGCTCCGCGTCGGTCAGCTCGATGACGTCGTCGTAGAACCCGGGGATGCGGACCCGGCCGTCCGGGCCCTTGATCGCGTCCAGGATGTGCGCGAGGGCGAGGACCGGGTTCTGGACCACGCCGCCATGGCCGCCCGAGTGCAGATCGATGGGCGGCCCGGTCACATCGATCTGGGCGTACATCAAGCCGCGCAGACTGACCGTGAGGGACGGGATGTTGCCCTCGAAGAACCCGGTGTCGCTGATGATCACGGCGTCCGCGGCGAGGCGCTCGCGGTTCGCCTCGAGCCATGCATCGAGGCTCGGCGACGAGCTCTCCTCTTCGCCCTCGAAGACGTAGCGCACGTTCACGGGCAGGCTGCCTCGTGTCGCGAGGAGGCCTGCCGCGGCGCTGAGGTGGGCGTGGATCTGACCCTTGTCGTCGGCGGCGCCGCGGCCGAGCATCCGACCATCGACGACGACCGGCTCGAACGGCGGCGAGGTCCACAGGTCGAGCGGGTCCGCGGGCTGCACGTCGTAGTGCCCGTAGACGATGACCGTCGGGGCATCAGGGGCGCGCAGCCAGTCCGCGTAGACCACGGGATGGCCTGCGGTCTCGCTGACCTCGGCATGCTCGATGCCGGCGTCGGTCAGGGCGGCGGCCAGCCACTCGGCGCAGCGACGGACGTCGGCAGCGTGCGCGGGAAGCGCGCCGACGCTCGGGATCCGCAGGAATGATTGGTAATCGGCGATCCGGTCGGCAGCGGTGGCCTGGAGATGCGATTCCAGGGCAGCGTCAGGCGAGACGGGCGTAGCGGTCGTGTCAGGCATCGACGGAGTCTACCGAACGAGTCGGGCAGCGCGGGCCAGCAGCCCGGGAATCGAACGAGCGAGCCGTCACCGGCCCGCTCGTCGGGTACTGCAGGCTGGGCCTGACGGTCAGGCCGGCTGGGGGTTCACATCGGGGATGGGCTGGCCCGGGCCGACGACGGTGCCGACGCCGTGCCCGCGATCGGTCGACTTGGGCGGGAGGTCCGTGAACAGCGTCTCGAACTCCTCCGCGTCGACGGTCTCTTCGGCGACGAGCTTCTCCGCCAGGGCGACCAGTCGGTCGCGGTTGGCGGTCAGGACCTCGGTCGCGCGTTCATACGCCTTGTCGATGATGGCCCGGACCTCCTGGTCGATGGTCCTGGCTACCTCGTCGCTGTAGTCACGCTGCTCCCCCATCGACCGGCCGAGGAAGACCATCTCGTCGCGCTTCCCGAAGGACAGCGGGCCGAGCTTGTCGCTCATGCCGAACTCGGTGACCATGCGCCGCGCGAGGCCGGTCGCCTTTTCGATGTCGTTGCTGGCCCCGGTCGTGGTGTCGCCGAAGATCATCCGCTCGGCGACATTCCCGCCGAGCAGGCCGGCGAGCTTGTCCTCGAACTCGGTCTTCGACTGGAGGTAGCGGTCCTCCTGCGGGAGCGCCATCGTGTAGCCGAGCGCCATGCCGCGGCTGATGATCGTGACCTTGGAGACCGGGTCGCACTTCGGCAGGATCCGCTGGACGACGGCGTGGCCGCCCTCGTGGTAGGCGATGATCGCCTTCTCCGCGTCGGAGATGACCCGCGACTTGCGCTCCGGGCCGGCGACGATCCGCTCCAGGGCTTCCTGGAACTCGGACATGCCGATGACCTTCTTGTTACGCCGCGCGGACAGGATCGCCGCCTCATTGATGAGGTTGGCGAGATCGGCGCCGGAGAAACCGGGCGACTGCTTGGCCACGCCTTCGACATCGACGCCCTTGTCAAGCGGCTTGCCTTTGGTGTGCACGCGCAGGATCTCTGTCCGTCCCTTCATGTCCGGGCGGTTCGTGGCGGCGACCACGATGACGTTGGTGTTTGTGTCGAAGCCGTCCATCTCAACCAGATCCTGGTCGAGATGGACGG
>JBKJHI010000096.1:0-6638 GCA_046599085.1 Candidatus Limnocylindrales bacterium | reverse complement strand
TCGGGATCGACGAGGTCCAGGCCGTGATGCGGGACCCGAGCGCGGTCCCCTGCCCCGACCTTGGCCGTCCCGATATCGAGACCGCGATAGACCTGTCGGGAATCGGCGCTGATGACGACCGCCGGCCGCCCTGCGGCGATGACCCACTCGGCCAGCCTGATCGCCAGCGGTGTCTTGCCGGTCGCCGTCGCCCCTGCCACGACGATCAGTGGTGGCATCCGCGGGTGGTCGTCCATGCGTCCATGGTGAGGGACAGGCGGCCTATCCATCCGGATCCGCCGCGCGCGGGCGATCGTTCGCCGCGCGCGGGCGCCGGTGCGGATCCGCCGCGTCGGACCACATCGTGGTTCGGTACCATCCAGTGGTCGAGATCCTCGGTATCAGGAGACGGCGATGACGACGGGTGATCCGAGATGACCAGCGGTGATCCGACCCGACGCGGGAGAACTGCTCGTCAGGCGGCGCGACTCGCCCAGGCGCTGGAGCACCTCCCCTACCTGACCCGCGAGCTCCCACCGGTGGAGGTCGTCTCCACGGCGGGCCTCGAGCAGATGGAACACAACGCCGACACCCTGCTCGAGCAGGTCGGCATCGAGGTCGGCGGCTACCCCGAGGCCCTCGAGATCTTCCGCCTCGGAGGGGCCGACATCGATGGCACACGGGTCCGCTTCCCGCGTGGCCTGTGCCGCTCGCTGATCCAGGCCAGCGCGCCGCGCGTCTTCACCCAGCGAGCGCGCAATCCCGAGCGCGACGTGGTCATCGGCGATCCGCACGTGGTTCTCGTGCCGGCGTACGGCTCCCCCTTTGTCCACGACATCGATGGCGGTCGACGCTACGCCACGATCGAGGACTTCCGGAACTTCGTGAAGCTGACCTACCAGTCGACGACGCTCCACCACGACGGCGGGACACTGTGCGAGCCGGTGGATCTGCCGGTGAACAAGCGCCACTTCGAGATGGTTTACAGCCACATCCGCTACAGCGACAAGGCGTTCATGGGCTCGGTGACGCAGCCGAGCCGGGCGCAGGACTCCGTGGACATGGCGCGCATCGTCTTCGGGGCCGAACGGATGGAACGCGACCACGTGATCATGGGCCTGGCCAACGCCAACTCCCCGATGTCATGGGACTACAACATGCTCGGCTCGGCCAGGGTCTATTCCGAGGCCAACCAGATCGTGCTCGTCACCCCGTTCATCCTCGGCGGCGCGATGGCTCCCGTGACGGTCGCCGCGGCCGCCACCCAGACCCTTGCCGAGGCCCTCGCGGGGATGGCCTTCTGCCAGCTCGTCCGGCCGGGCGCGCCGGTGATCTTCGGGTCGTTCGCCTCATCGATGTCGATGCAATCGGGCGCCCCGACGTTCGGCACCCCGGAGCCACAGCTCGTGCTGTTCGTCATGGCTGCCCTGGCGCGCCGCCTGGGCGTCCCGTTCCGCAGTGGCGGCAACTTCACCGCCTCGAAGATCCCGGACTACCAGGCGGCCTACGAGAGCGCGATCAGCTTCATGGCCACGATGCAGGCTGGGGTGAACTTCAACCTGCACACGGCTGGCTGGCTGGAGGGCGGCCTGACCATCGGCTACGAGAAGTTCATGCTCGACCAGGATCAGGCGTCCATGGCCGGCGCCTATCTCCGCGGTGTCGACCTCTCGGACAACGGCATGGCGCTGCAGGCGATGCTCGATGGCGGTCCGGGCCAGCACTTCCTCGGGTCCCCGCACACGCTCGCGAACTTCGAGACGGCCTTCTGGCGCTCGCACCTGTCCGACAACAACAGCTTCGAGCAATGGGACGCGGAGGGCGCTCGCGACGCGGCCGTCCGCGCCAACGCGCAGTGGAAGGAGCAGCTGGCGACCTACCAGCGACCACCGCTCGACGACGCCGTCGACGAGGAGCTCTGCGCCTGGATGGACCAGCGTCGGGCGAGCTTTCCTGACTCGGACGTCTGAGGGTCCGGCGTCGATGGTCACCATCCAGTCGCTGGAACGCGCGTTCGCGATCCTCCGGGCGCTCGCCATCCGACCGGCGCGGATCTCCGAGCTCGCCGCGACCGTCCGACTGCCCAAATCGACCGTCGCCCGGATGCTGACGACGCTCGAGCTGGTCGGTGCCGTCGAACGCGACGACGCGACGCAGTCGTACCGGATCGGCGAGGGCCTGGCGCACCTCGCCGCCCCCACGGACTTCACGACGTCGCTCGTCGTGGCCATCAAACCGCACCTTGACCAGCTTGCCGTTTCGATCGGCGAGGCGGCGGGCTTCTCCGTGCCCGAAGGGTATGCGGTCCACTACCTCGTCCAGGTCGACAGCCCGCGACCGGTCCAGGTCCGCGACTACAGCGGCACGTCCGCTCCGATGCACGTCTCACCGGCGGGCCTCGTCCTCATGGCGAACTGGCCTGATGAGGAACTCGAGCGCTACCTGTCCCGGCCGCTGGAGCGCAATACCCCGGCGAGCGTCACCGATCCGGCCCGGATCCGGCAGCGGCTTGCGCGCGTCCGGGCCGACGGCTTCGCCTGGATCCACGAGGAGTTCGCAGAGGGCCTGAGTTCTGTGGCGTCGCCGGTCTTCGATGGCCAGCGACGGCTGGTCGGCGCCATCACCGTCCACGGCCCGACGTACCGCTTTCCCGAGTCGGGCGAAGCGGCCCGCGTCGGCGCAGCGGTCCGACTGGCGGCCAGCCGGTTCTCGGCGACACGACTGGGTTCCTAGAGCGACGCGTCCCCGCGCGGGATCCTGGGCGGGTCCCTGGTCCTAGGTGGGTCCCTGGTCCTCGGCGGTGCCGCCCATGACCGAACTCAGCACCGCGCCGGCCGCGGCATCCTGTGCCTGGATCGTGCGCAGCTCCTCGATCGGGATGTGGCACTTCATCATGTGGCCCGGCTCGACCTCGATCAGCGGCGGTTCGGTCACCTCGCACAGGTTCTGGATGAATCGGTGACAGCGCGTGTGGAAGACACAGCCCGAGGGCGGATTCGCGGGGCTCGGGATGTCGCCATCGAGCCGGATCCGGGTCCTCGTCTCACCATCGACGCTCGGCACCGCGGACAGCAGAGCCTCCGTGTACGGGTGGTTCGGGCCCGCGAACACCGTCTCCGACTCGCCGACCTCCATGATCCGCCCGAGGTACATCACCGCGATCCGGTCGGCGAGGTAGCGGATGACCCCCATGTCGTGGCTGATGAGGAGATAGCTCGTCTTGCTCTCGCTCTGCAGTTCCGAGAGCACGTTCAGGATGGCGGCCTGGACCGACACATCGAGCGCGCTCGTCGGTTCGTCCGCCACGACGATCCGTGGGTCGCCGGCAAACGCGCGCGCGATCGCGACGCGCTGCTTGAGGCCGCCGGACAGCTGCCGTGGCTTGAGGTCCAGGTGACGCTGGGTCAACCGCAGGTTCTCGGCCAGGCTGTCCACCCGGTCATCCGCCTCTGTGCCCTTGAGGCCCGTGAGCTTGCGCACGGAACGGCCCAGGATCTGGCGAACGCTCCAGCCGCGGTTGAGCGCCGAGTCCGGATTCTGGAAGACCATCTGGATCGACCGCTTGTCCTCCGACGGTCGGTCGCCGGCCAGGGCGCCCAGTTCGTGCTGATCCAGGGTGATCGTGCCGCCAGTGTCCGGGCCTTCGATGCCCAGGATCGTCTTGGCCAGGGTCGATTTACCGGAGCCGGATTCACCGACCAGCCCGAGTGTCTCGCCGTCACGCAGCTCGAGCTCGACCCCGACGAGGGCCGGCACCTCGTGGCTGCCCTGACGGAACGTCTTCGACACGTTGCTGAGGGTCAAGTTCACGTCGCCGGACGCACTAACCGTCCCTGAGCCCGCGATCGTCGCAAGGAGTTCGGGGATGCGCTCGCGGTGATGGCAGCGGGTCCACTGCCCATCGGGCAGCGGGACGATGGGCGGCGCCTCCGTGCGGCACAGCTCCGTGGCCAGCGGGCAGCGGTCCACGAAGACGCAGGTCGGCAGGTACGACCCGATCTGCGGCAGCGTCCCCGGGATGGTCGCCAGCGCCCGCTCCGACTTGCGGACGCCGCGGCGCGGCAGAGACTGCAGGAGGCCGACCGTGTATGGATGCTGCGGCGAATCGAAGACGCGGACCGCGTCCCCTTCCTCGACGATCTTGCCGGCGTACATCACCCCGACGCGGTCGCACATCGTGCGCACGACGCCCAGGTTGTGGGCGATGAGCAGCACGGCGGCATTCATCTCGGACTGCAGCTCGCGGACAAGATCGAGGATCGTCGCCTCGACCGTCGCATCGAGGCCGGTCGTCGGCTCGTCGAGCACGAGCAGCTGCGGATCCGAAGCGAGCGCCATGGCGATGACCACGCGCTGCTGCATGCCGCCCGACAACTGGTAGGGATAGCGATCCATGACCCGGTCGGGATCGGCGATCTGGACTCGGCGGAACGCCGCGAGCGCGCTCTCGCGTGCCTCGTCGCGGCCCTGGCCGAGGATCGTGAACGCTTCCACGACCTGGGGGCCGATCTTGGTCGTCGGGTTGAGCGCTCCGCCCGGGTCCTGGTAGACCATCGAGGCGTGGCGCATCCGGAACGTCCGGACCTGGTCGTCCGACATCGATGTGATGTCCTCACCGGCGACGAGGATGCGTCCGCCCGTGATCCGCGCGTTGCGTGGCAGGTAGCGGACCGCGGCGTAGGCCGTAGTGGATTTCCCGCACACGGACTCGCCGACGAGGCCGTATGACTCGCCGGGACGGATCTCGAACGTGACGCCGCGCAGCACCGGGCGCGGGATGCCGCGCACGAGATACGCCAGCGACAGATCGTCGATCTGGAGTGCCGGCGGGGCCGCGGCCGGCTGCGGGGCGGGTGCGGGATCGAGCGTCAGGGTCATTCGCTGGCCACCGAGGCGAGCGCGTCCGCGATGAGGTTGACGGCGATGACCGTGGTGGCGATGGCCAGGGCCGGGAAGACGGTCGGCCACCACACGCCGGCGATCATGTTGCTGTACTCCTCGCTGATGCTGAGGCCCCAGTCGGGCGAGGGCGGCTGGATCCCGACCCCGAGGAACGACAGGGTCGCCACGGTGAAGATCGCATAGCCGAAGCGGACCGTCATCTCGACCACGATCGGCGGCAGGATGTTGGGGAAGATCTCGCGGACCATGATGAACGGCCCGGATTCGCCGCGCAGGCGAGCCGCAGTCACGTAGTCGAGCTGCCGTTCGGCCAGCACCGCCGAGCGCACCGTCCGCGCGACGATCGGCGTGAACAGGATGCCCACGACGAGGATGACCACGATCGTCGACGAGCCCAGGACCACCAGCGTCAGCAGGGCGATGAGGATGACCGGCAGCGACAGGAACGCCTCGACGATCCTGCTGATGATGTCGTCGATGAGGCCTCGGTAGAAGCCCATGATCAGCCCCAGGAGCGTGCCGGCGACGACGCCGAGGATGGCCGCCAGCGGCGCCACGATGAACACGTCCCGTGCGCCGACGATGACCCGCGACAGGACGTCGCGCCCAAGCCGATCCGTCCCAAACAGGTGCTCGGGCGACGGTGGCGCGTGTCCGACATTGAAGTCGTTGAACGCGTCGTATGGGGCCAGCTGGAAGATCGCGCAGAAGATCCACCACAGCAGGATGACGTTGCCGATGATGAAGCCGGGCCGACGCAGCAGGAGGAAGATCGCTTCGCGCTGGGCCTGCTTCCGCTCGAGTGCATTCTCGGCCGCCGCGGCGCCGGTGCCATCGACCGGCGGAACGGCCGGGTTCGCGGCAGCTGCCATCAGTTGCTCATCTCGGAACGGATGCGCGGGTTCATCCAGGCGATGATGAGGTCAGCCGTGAGCGTCGCCAGCATGTAGACGATGCCGATGACCACGGCGCCCGCCTGCAGCACGGGGATGTCCTTGCGCTGAGCGGCGAACAGCATGAGCTGCCCCATCCCGTTGTAGTTGAAGATCTTCTCGACGCCGATGATGCCGCCGAACAGGTAACCGATCTGGACGCCGATGACCGCGACCGTCGGGATGAGGGCATTGCGCAGCACGTGCCGACGCATGACCTGGCCTGTCTTGAGGCCCTTCATCGTCGCCGTCCGCACGAAGTCGGACTCGAGCACCTCGATCGTCCCGGCGCGCGTCATGCGCGCGATGTATCCGAAGTACACGACGGCCATCGCCAATGCGGGCATGAGCAGGAATCGGATCGTGGTGATGGTGCCTGCGCCCTCGGGTGGCCGGGCCAGCACGGGAAGCCATTGCAGCTGGACGCCGATCACGACGACGAGGAACGTCGCGATCACGAACTCGGGGATCGACGACAGGGTGACCCCGATGAGGACGATCGCCCGATCGGCCCGCTTGTCGCGTCGTCGGGCGGCGAACAGCCCGGCGGCGATCGCGATGGGGATGGTCAGGAAAAGTGCCAGGCCGGCCAGGATCGCCGATCGCCCGATGGCGCCGAGCAGCAGCGGCAGGACGGGCTGTCCCGACTGGAACGAGTTGCCGAAGTTGAGCGTGACGAGGTTGGTCATCGCGCGCACGTACTGCTCCGGGAGCGGATCGTTCGTGCCGAGCTGCTCGTTGAGCCGATCGACGCTCTCCTGTGGCGCGAAGGGACCGAGAAGGGTCCGCCCCACGTCGTTCGGCAGCACGTTCACGATCACGAAC
>JBKJHI010000087.1:0-5513 GCA_046599085.1 Candidatus Limnocylindrales bacterium | reverse complement strand
GATCGTGGGTCACGGCCACGACGGTGCCCGCGTACTCGCCAAGGAAGCGCTCCAGCCACTCGACCGACTCGGCGTCGAGGGGGTTGGTCGGTTCGTCGAGCAGGAGCAGGTCGGGGTGCTGGAGGAGCAGCCGGCAGAGCGCCACGCGGCGCTTCTCGCCGCCGGACAGGGTCGAGGCGTCGGCATCGTCCGGCGGGCAGCGCAGGGCGTCCATCGCGATGTCCACATTGCGTTCCAGGTTCCAGGCGTCGGCCGCGTTGGTCTTGTCCTCCAACGCGGCCTGCTCCGTGCCGATGGCGTCGTAGTCGGCCTCGGGGTCGGACCACTTGGCCATGACCGCGTTGTACGCATCGATCAGGTCCTGGACCGGGCGCACGCCATCAAGAACGTTGCCCTTGACGTCCTTGTTCGGATCCAGCTGCGGCTCCTGGCTGAGGAAGCCGACGCTGAAGCCAGGAGTCAGGCGCGCGTCACCCGTGAAGCCATCATCCAGGCCGGCCATGATCCGAAGGAGGCTGGACTTGCCGGACCCGTTGGATCCGATGACGCCGATCTTGGCGCCTGGATAGAACGAGATGGAGATGTCATCCAGCACGGTCCGGTCGGGCGGATAGTGGCGGGCGAGCTTGTACGAGGTGTAGATGAATTCAGCGGGCATGGGGGTAGGGTAGCGGAGGGGGCGTAGAAGCGAGACGACGGGGTCGGCCCGTCCCGGTTCTGTCACGACGACGGGGTCGGCCCCTACAATGGCGCTCGCGAACGACATCAAAGCCCGTGCCGAGCGCGGCATCGAGCAGTCCAGGAGGAGGATTACCCGTGATCCGAGTTCGAAGCGCCCAGCCATGGCTCGGTCTTCTCGTCGCTGTGGCCCTGATCGTGGGTGCCTGCGGCGGGACGCCCGCCAGTGCCCCCACCAGCGCCGGACCGTCCGGCGATGCCGGCAGCCCCAAGGTCGGTGGCTCGATCACGGTCGCGGTAGAGGGCGAGCCAGCGTCCATGGATCCGGCCTTCGACTACGACTTCGTGTCCGGCCTCGCCGTGTCCAGCGTCACCGAGCCCCTGCTCGTCTTTTGCGAGAACGACCAGAAGCTGTGTGCGCATCTGGCGGAGTCCTACACCGTCAGTCCTGACGGACTCGTCTACACGATGAAGATCCGCCAGGACATCAAGTTCCACGACGGGACTCCGATGACCGTCGAGGACGTGGTCTTCAGCCTGGATCGGATTCGTGACCCGGCCCTTGGCTCGTACGTCGGATGGATGCTGGCCAAGGTCAGCACCGTGGAGGCCCCCGACGACAGCACGGTCGTCATCACCCTGTCCGAGCCCGACGCCCTGTTCGAGTACGCGCTGGCGAGCACGGCGGCGCACGTCGTGAGCAAAGCCTTCGTCGAAGCCAATGGCGACAAGTTCGGCAAGCCCGAGGTCGGGTCGATCGGCACCGGTCCGTTCAAGTTCGTGGAGTGGCAGAGCGGCGATCATCAGACCATCGCCCGCAACGAGGATTACTGGGACAAGGCGAACGGTGGTCCGTACCTCGACGAGATCACGATCAAGATCATCCCGGAGCCGACCACCCGGGTGGCGGGTCTCCAGACCGGTGAGATCGACTTCATCATCAACAACATCCCCTCCGACCAGTACGCCACGGTCCGAGGCATCGCCGACGTCGACCTGACCTTCACCGACTCGTACTACGGCGAGTGGCTCACCTTCAACACCAAGAAGGCGCCATTCGACAATGTGAAAGTCCGCCAGGCCCTCAACTACGCCTTCGACAAGAAGGCGGTTCGCGAGCTGTTCTACGGCGCCGAGGCCGCTCCGACCAAAGCGACCCTGGTCAACCCCTCGTTGTGGACGTTCGAGCAGCCGGCCTGGCAGGCTGCCTGGGATGCGCTGCCCGCCTACGACGTCGACCTCGAGAAGGCCAAGACGCTGCTCGCTGAATCGGGTGTCGCGGACCAGCTGAACGGCATGGAGATCGCCTACTACGAATCGACCCCGTCGATCAAGGGCGCCGCCGAGTCGTTCATCGATTCGATGTCCAAGCTCGGGATCACGATCACGGCCCGCAAGGTGACCTACCAGGAGGGCGTCGCCTTGCAGTTCGGACCACACGACGACTACGACATCCTGGTCGCCAGCTGGGGATCCGACTTTCCTGATCCCTCGGGCAACCTGCGTCCCAACTTCGCCTCGGAGAACATCGTGGCCGGCGGCGCCAACTCGTCCGCCTACCAGAACGATCGGGTCGATGCCTTGCTCGCGGAGCAGAACACCCTCGTCGACAAGGCCGAGCGAGCCAAGCGCCTGATCGAAGCGCAGGCGATCATCGCCGAGGACTCGGTCGTGATCGTCACGGCTTACCCCGGCTGGCCCCTCGCCGTCAATAAGCGCCTGGGCGGCTTCTCGGTGTCGTCGCTGTGGTACTGGGCGTCGCTGTTCAAGGACGCCTACGTCAAGTAGTCGGTCGCTAGCCCTCGCCTGAAACATCGAACGGGAGGCACGGAGGTCGTCGCGTACGCGCTTCGGCGCCTGCTCGCTTTGGTCCCCGTGCTCCTGTTCGTCTCGTTCGTCACCTTCAACCTGGTCAGACTCGCCCCTGGCGACCCGGTCCTCATCGTTCTCGGAGGCAAGCGTGTGGACCCCGCCACGATGGAGGCCCTTCGGGTGCAGTTCGGCCTGGTCGGTGACCCGTTCACGCAGTATGTCGCGTGGCTTGGGCGGGTCTTCCAGGGAGACCTTGGGGAGAGCTACCGACTGCGCCAGGACGTCGTGTCGCTCATCGCCCAGCGATTGCCGCTGACGCTCCAGCTGGTCGGACTGTCGATGCTGATCGCCATCGTGGTGGCCATCCCTCTCGGCGTCGTGCAGGCAGTCAAGCGCAACTCGGCGGTCGACTACGCCGGCAGTCTGCTCGCCCTGATCGGCCTGAGTTCGCCGGTCTACTTCACGGCGATCATCGGGGTCCTGGTCTTCGCGGTCGGTCTCGGGTGGCTGCCCGCCTTCGGGTCAGGGAGCGACCCCATCGACCAGCTTCGACACCTGATCCTGCCGGCCGTGGCCCTGGCGCTGGGCACGATCGCACTGACCTCGCGCATGACCAGATCGGCGATGATCGAGGCGCTCACTTCGGACTACATCGAGGCGGCCCGCGCAAAGGGCCTGCCGGAGCGGACCGTCGTGGTCAAGCACGCCCTGCGCAACGGACTGATCCCGGTCCTGACGGTCACCTCACTCCAGGTCGGATTCCTGCTGGTGGGCAGTGTCCTCGTCGAGACGACGCTGGGCCTGGGTGGGCTGGGCAGCCTGATCACCGACGCCATCCAGAATCGAGACTACCCGGTCATCCAGGCGTGCGTTCTGCTCCTGACCGTCGCGTTCAGCCTCCTGAACCTTGCAACCGACCTCCTCTACGGGGTCATCGACCCCCGGATCCGGTACGCATGACGGTCGGTGTGTTCCGGGCATCGCGAGCCGGCATCTTCGCTGGGGTCCGGCGGTCGCCGCTGGCCCGCAACCGGGCGGCCCTGGTGGGCCTGCTCATCCTCGTCCCCATCCTGATCGCGACCGTTGCACCCGGTCTGCTGGCGGTCCTGTCGCCCAATGCGCAGGATCTCTCGGCCTCCCTCCAGTTCCCGAGTGGCGAGCATCTGCTGGGCACGGACAAGCTGGGCCGCGACGTCTGGGCACGCATCGTGTATGGCGCTCAGCCAACGCTGTTCGGGGCGCTGATCGTGGTCGTGATCAGCGGTGTCATCGGCGTCCCGCTGGGCCTGGTCGCGGGCTACTACGGTGGCCGCATCGACACCCTGATCATGCGCGTGCTGGACGCTCTCCTCTCATTCCCGGCATTGCTGTTGGCGATCCTGGTGGTTGCGACCTTCGGTCGGGGACTCGGGACGGTGGTGGTCGCCTTGGGCGTGATCTATGTGCCGGCGATGGCCCGCCTCATCCGGAGCGTGACGCTCGTCCAACGCTCCTTGGCCTACGTGGATGCGGGTCGCGCACTGGGATATTCGGACGCCCGCATCCTGTTCCGGCACATCCTGCCGAACCTCGTGGCGGCGGTCGTCGTCCAGTCGACCATCGATCTGGCGTATGCCATCCTGGATATCGCGGCGCTGAGCTTCCTGGGTCTGGGCCAACAGCCGCCGGACCCGGACTGGGGCTCCATGCTGTCCGATGGGCGGGCCTACCTGCTTCAGAACGCGTGGCCGGCGCTTTCGGCTGGGTTCGCCATCATGCTGGCGGTGGTCAGTTTCAATCTGGTCGGGGACGGCCTGCGATCCCAACTCGACCCACGAGAACGCGTGCGTTGAACATGGCGAACCCGACCGCGCCACCCGCGCCGGCCAAGCCGGCCGGCCACGGTACGGCGCGCGCGCTGGACACCGGCGTCGCCCTCCTGGAGGTCCGTGGCCTTGAGGTCGGGTTCCGGACCGCCGACGGATTGGTGCGCGCGGTCAATGGCTTGGACCTGGACGTCCGAGCCGGCGAGATCGTCGGGCTTGTGGGTGAGTCCGGATCGGGCAAGAGCGTGACCAGTCGGGCCGTGATGGGCCTGCTCCCGCGCGCGACGACGACGATCGGCGGCAGCATCCGGCTGGCCGGCCAGGAGCTGGTCGGTCTCCCTGAGAGCGCCTACCGGCGCGTCCGCGGCGAGCGCGTGGGCATGATCTTTCAGGACCCGATGACCGCTCTCGACCCGCTGTACCGTGCCGGGGAGCAAGTCGCGGAGGCGCTGCGCTTTCACTTCGGACTTCGGCGCGACGTGGCGCGAACTCGGGTGCGTGAGCTGTTCGCGAGCGTCGGCCTGGCTGACCCCGAGGCGGTCCTGGACGCGTATCCGTACCAACTCTCAGGCGGGATGCGCCAACGGGTGATGATCGCGATGGCCCTGGCTTGTGAGCCCAAGCTGCTCATCGCCGACGAGCCGACCACCGCGCTTGACGTCACCATCCAGGCCCAGATCCTGGAGTTGCTGCGCGACCTCGTCCGTGACCGCGACATGGGCCTGCTGCTGATCACCCACGACCTGGGTGTCGTCCAGGAGACGTGCGAGCGAGCCGTGGTCCTGTATGCCGGTCGAGTGGCGGAAGCAGCCACCACGATCCAGTTGTTCGCCGCGCCGGGCCATCCGTATACGGCCGGCCTGGCCGCCTCCATCCCCGACATCGCGACCCGGCGCACTCGGCTGCCCCAGATCGCCGGCGGCCCACCTGACCCGACCGCGCTCCCCGGGGGTTGCGCGTTCGCTCCGCGGTGTCCCGCCGCCATCGACCGCTGCCGGGTTGAGCGACCGGCATTGCGCGAGATCGGCACGGGCCGCGCTGCCGCCTGCCACCGCAGCGAGGCCCTGGTGGCCGGCCTTGTTCTCGACTGGAGCGATGAAGGGATGCCGACGCCATGACCATCGACTGGACCATCGACCCAGCCCTCGGGGCGCGTGAGGGCTTCGTTCGATTCGAGGATCGACGCACGTGGTATGCGGTGGTCGGTGATGAGACCGT
>JBKJHI010000015.1:0-2822 GCA_046599085.1 Candidatus Limnocylindrales bacterium | reverse complement strand
GCGTGTTGATGCCGCGGAGGTGCATCACGCGGGTAGGTGGAGCCCCAGCCGCGAAAAAAGGACATCAAGCGCGTCCCCGGGCGGCGCGGGCTCAGGCCAGCCTGGAACTGAGCCCGTGGCACACTCCCCGTGATGCCGCTCGAGGAATACCGCCGCAAGCGCGACTTCGCCAGGACGCCGGAGCCGGCGCCGGTGCCGGAGACTGTCGCGACCGGCCAGACCGGGCGGTTCGTCATCCAGCGCCACCGCGCAACCCGCCTCCACTACGACGTCCGGCTCGAGATCGATGGCGTGCTCGTCAGCTGGGCAGTGCCCAAGGGCCCAACGCTTGATCCGGCCATCCGGCGCATGGCGGTCCACGTCGAGGATCACCCGATCGAATACTTCGACTTCGAGGGTGTCATCCCCGCGAAGCAGTACGGCGCGGGCGACGTGATCGTGTGGGACTGGGGCACCTGGGAGCCGGAGGCACCGACCTTGGATCCCCGGAAGGGGGTCGAGGACGGTGAGCTGAAATTCCGCATCCACGGCGAGAAGGTCCAGGGCCGCTTCACGATCGTCCGGACGAGCCGCAGGCCCGGCAGCCAGCCGCAGCGCGCGTTCGAAGGTGACGACGGCGAGCAGTGGCTGCTCATCCACAAGCGTGACGAGCACGCCGAGGCCGGATGGGATGCCGAGGATCACCCGCAGAGCGTGAAGACGGGTCGGACGAACGACGAGGTCAAGGCGGATCGCGCCGCGATCTGGGTCAGCGAGATGCCCGCGGCGACCGCCGAGATCGATCTGGGCGGCGCGAAGGCGGCACCCATGCCCCAGCGCATCGATCCGATGCTGGCGACGTTGGCGACGAAGGCGTTCGATGACGACGACTGGCTGTTCGAGATCAAGTGGGACGGGTTTCGGGTGCAGGCCGCGGTGGATGGCGGGAAGGTCCGGATCCTGACCCGGAACCTGCACGATGCCGAGACCTACTTCCCGCGGTTGCTCGCCTCGCCCGGGCGATGGATCGAGGCCGAGCAAGCCGTCATCGATGGTGAGGTCGTGGCGCTCGATGAGGATGGCCGGCCCGATTTCGGGCTGCTCCAGACGAAGCTCGGGGACAAGCAGGCCACCGGGCTCATGTACCAGGCGTTCGATCTGTTGTACCTCGATGGGCGGTCGTTGCTCGATGTGCCGCTGGAGGATCGCAAGCGGTTGCTCCGGAGCGTGCTCAAGGAGCATCCGAGGGTCCGCTACTCGGCCCATGTCGAGGGCGATGGCGTGGTGTTCTTCGAGGCGGCCAAGGCGCTCGGGGTCGAGGGTATGGTGGCCAAGCTGCGGCGTTCGCGGTATGAGCCGGGCAAGCGCAGCAGCGCGTGGCTGAAGATCAAGATCCGACCCGAGCAGGAGCTGGTGGTCGGTGGCTGGACCCCGGGGAGTGGCAAGGCGACCGGACTTGGGGCCATCGCTATCGGGGTGTATGAGGGTGACCGGCTCAGGTTTGCCGGCAAAGTGGGCTCGGGCTTCACCGCGGCGATGCGGACCGACCTGCTGCGGCGGCTCGAGGCGCTGGAAACGGACGAACCGCCGTTCGATCCGGCCCCGGCGAAGGACTACCGCGGTCGGTGGGGCGGGGACCTCGTCGGGATCCGCTGGATCCGGCCGGAGCTGGTGATCCGGGCCGAGCTCGGTGGGTGGTCCCGCGACGGGATGGTGCGGCAGGCGGCCTACAAGGGGATCGAGCAGGGCCGTGACCCCAAGGACGTCGTGCGCGAGACCGCGGTCGCCTCGGCCACGGCGGTCCGTGCCGCCGAGGCAGCGACGCCAGCCCTGGCGGATGATGCGCCCATGCCGAACACGAAGGGGACGCGGGGGTCGACGACGAGGGCCGCGAAGGGAGCCGCCGCCGCGAATCCGGCCGCCGCCGCGAAACCGGCCGCCGCCGCGAAACCCGGCCGTGCCACGACCCCGACCTCCACCGCGAACGCGCCCTTCGACGGCGTAACCTCCGACGAACTCGCCGCGCTCCACGCCCTCGGCAAGGAAGGCACCTGGTCCGTCGGCGGCCACGAGCTCAAGCTCACCAACCTCGATAAGCAGCTGTTCGACGGCCGCGGCGGCATCGATGGCGATGCCCCCATCACCAAGCGCGAGCTCATCGAATACTTCGCGCGCATCGCTCCGACGATGCTGCCGCACCTCGCCGATCGGCCGCTCAACCTGCAGCGTTTCCCGAACGGCGCCGGCGCACTCGGGTTCTGGCAGAAGAACATGCCCGAGACGTCGCCCAAGTGGTTGACCCGCTGGCATGAGACCGGCGTCGATGGCCGCACGGACCGGAATGCCAACGACCACCTCATCGCCGATCGAGTCGGCGCGTTGTGCTGGCTCGGCAACCAGGCGAGCTTCGAGATCCATGCCTGGACCGGGAAGCTGCCCGAGGCCTGGGCGCCGACCTTCGCCTACATCGATATCGATCCCGGCGAGAAGACGACCTGGGAGGAGACGCTGGTCCTGGCGCGGCTGTACCGGACCGCGCTGGCGCACCTCGGCGTGCGCGGCTATCCCAAGACGACCGGCAAGCGCGGCATCCAGGTGTGGATCCCGATCGAGCAGGGCCGCTACGACTTCTCCGAGACGTCGTCGTGGGTGGAGCGCGTGTCGAAGGCCGTCGGCTCGACCGTGCCGGACCTGATCTCCTGGGAGTGGGCCAAGGAGGCGCGCAAGGGGCGCGCGCGGCTCGATTACACGCAGAACGCCTCGATCAAGACGCTCGTGGCGCCGTATTCCGTGCGGCCCGCGGTGGGGGCGCCCGTGTCCACGCCGATCACCTGGGACGAGCT
>JBKJHI010000187.1:0-13188 GCA_046599085.1 Candidatus Limnocylindrales bacterium | reverse complement strand
CAGCCCCGACGGGCACGCGCGCATCCATCAGGTCGGACGCCACGCGGGCCATGTCGCGGCTCACCTCGGCGGAGGGCTCCGCGAGGACGAACGGCACCCCCTCGTTGTTCGATCGGGTCACGAGCTGGCCGCCGGACACGACCGAATGCTCCGGGACCCGGCCAAGGGCTCGATTCAGGTCGTTCGCGTCGATGCCGCCGGAGCTGTCGGCCCGGTTGACGAGGTAGCGGACCTTTGACGCCGGGTAGCCGATGGAGCGGAACGTATCGGCCATGGCGATCGTGTTGTGGATCGTCGTCGAATCGTAGGTCACGATCTCGAGGATCGTGTCGCTCGCGTCGAGGAATGCGAGGTTCACGTCGCTGATGGTCGAGGACATGTCGATGATCGTGGCCTGGTAGACGCGCCGGAGCAACGACAGGATCTTGTCGATATCGCGCGGGTTGACCATCTCCGCCATCTCGATCCGCGGCGGGGCCAGCAGGATGTCGATGCCGGAGGGATCGCGCCACAGCACATCGGCCAGATCCGATTCGGAGATCCGATCCGTCGGCAGGTCGAGGATCGATGGCGCGTCGGCCGGGACCTTGAGGAGCGAGCGCAGGTCACCGAACTGCAGGCTGCCATCGATGAGGACGGTCGAGTGCTCCTGCTGGCCGAGTGCCACGGCCAGGTTGAAGGCCACGGTCGTCTTCCCGACGCCGCCCTTGGGTGCGAAGACCGACATGACCCGACCGGCACCGGACATCGTCGTCGCCGCGAACTCCTTGCGCACCGTGAAGATCAGGTTCATGAGGTCGTAGCCGGAGAACGGCATCGACAGGACGCCGTGGACGCCCGCGGCTGGATCGACCTCGACCGGATTCTGCGGCACCGTCAGCACGATCACGGGGACCTTGGCGCCCGATTCGCGGATCTGCTCGACGAGTCGCGGACCCTTGATCCGACCCTGGAGCAGCGCATCGACGAGGACGACGTCCGGTCGAAGTTCCCCGATCGTGGCCACGGCCTTGCCGCCATCGGACAGCACGTCCAGGACCTTGACCGTCGCCTGGGAATTGAGCAGGCCGCGGATGTACTGCGCGACCTGGGGTACGTCCTCGACGATCAACAGGCGCGTCTGGTCGGTGCTGGATGGGCTCGACATGGGCTTCGACGATACCACGGTGGGTGCCCCCGACACCTCCCCGAAGGTCACCCCCGCTGGCGTTCCGCGATCAGGAGTGCCCGGTCCGATCCGGGGCCGAGCGGGGTCAGGTCGTAGCCGCCCCCGATGACCTCGACGCGCAGCCCCGCGTCCTCGGCGAACCCGGCCAGTTCGTCCGCCGATACCAGGCGCAGCCGATCCGACCGGATCCAGCGCGCCGGTGACGTGCCCTGTGGCCCGACTTCGTACAGGCTCGTGAGCGCGATCGTGCCGGACGATGCGTCGTGCACGGCAGAACCGGATTTGGTGACCACTGCGCCAGTCTCGGGATCCGTCCGCGGCCACTCCAGGATGATCCGGCCATCGAACCGGGCGAGATCCTCCGCGTCCGGCAACCACACGTCGACCACGGCCAGGCCCCCCGGCGCGAGATGCGCCGCCATCGTCGCCAGAGCCTCGCGCTGCGCTGTCCGGCTGCCGAGCAGCGTGATCGAATTGAGCGCCAGGATCGCCAGCGCGAAGGTGCCGGCCGCTGGCAGCCGCAGCCCGAGCAGATCCGCCTCGATCAGCTCGAGCGACCCGCGACCGCCAGGTGCGTCCAGGCCGGCAGCTGTCGCTCGAGCGTGCGCACGCACGAGCATCGCCGGATCGAGGTCCACCGCCGTGACCGCGTGGCCGGCCACAGCCAGCGGGACCGCCAGCCGCCCGGTGCCGGCGGCCAGCTCCAGGACCGGCCCTGCCGCTCGGTCGGCCAGGGCCAGGTACAGGTCAAGGTCGCCGGGGTCGTCCTGGAGGTCCAGGTCGTACAGGCGCGCGAGCGCGGCGGCGGTCGCGGCGTCGGGTGACGGGAGCATCGGTCGGGTCAGGCCGTCGTCGCGGCGCCGTCCCAGCGCACGCGATGCCCATCGAGCTTGCGGCGGGCCAGGGCACTGATGGCTTCGAGAGCGATGCGGTTCGCGGCCATGGCGGTCGTCTCGGCATGGTCGTACGGTGGCGACACCTCGACGATGTCCATCCCGGCGATCTCGGTCGCAGATGCGATCTGGCGGACGGCGCGCAGCACCTCGCGGGTGAGCATCCCGCCCGGTTCCGGAGTACCCGTCCCTGGGGCAAGCCCGGGATCGATGACATCGATATCGATGGACAGGTAGATGGAGTCGGGGCCGTCGAGCGCCTCCTCGATCGCCTGCGCGACCACGGCCTCTGCGCCACGCTCCTCGATCTCGGTCATGAAGTGGTAGCGCATGCCCTGCCGCTGCATCCACTCGAACGTCTCCAGGGGCGGCCAGTATCCGCGCAGTCCGACCTGGATGAAGTTGCGGCCCTTGACGGCGCCGGACTCGATCAGGCGGCGCATCGGCGTGCCGTGGCCGGCCAGGACGCCCCAGTCGTCGTTCGCCGTGTCCGCGTGCGCGTCGAAGTGGACGATGCCGATGCTGCCGGGTCGTCGGACCTCGGCCACGGCCGTGGCGCTCGGCCAGGTGATCGAGTGGTCGCCGCCCAGGACGATCGGGATGGCGCCCGTCTCGGCGACCTCGCGGACCTTGCGGTAGATGAGGGCGTGCGCGCGATCGATCCAGGCCGGGATGACGTTGGCGTCGCCGGCGTCGACCACGTCGAGGACCTCGAACGGCTCGACGCCCATCTGGAGCGAGTGCACGGAGCCAGAGGTGTACTGGGCCTCGCGGATGGCCCGGGGCCCGAACCGCGCTCCCGATCGATGGCTCACTGCGTCGTCGAACGGTGCACCGATGATCGCCACGTCGGTGCCGCGCCGGCGCAGCTCATCGGGATCGGTGATCCACGGCAGTTTCATGAAACTGACCGGGCCCACGTAGGTCGGCAGATCGAAGTCGTCGTACGTCTCGTACGGTCGGTCCCAGCCGTTCGCCGCAGCGAACCCCTCGGCAGGGGTGGGCGGCGTCGCCGGTGCGGTCGGGTCGTGGGGGCGCTCAGCCACGGGGGAACCTCCGGAGACGGATGCGGACCGCCGCAGCGGTCGGGTCGATGGCCTGGCCGTCTCGATCGGGCGCCGCCGGTTCGATGATCCGTTCGTCCAGCGGGGCGCGCCGCGGCCGATGGTAGCACCCCGGCCACGGCGGGCGACCCGGGCTTCGTCGGTCAGGCGCCGGCGCGGAATTCCTCCCAGGCGGCCTCGACGATGGCCGGATCTGCGTAGAGGTCCACGGCTGTCTGGGCGATGAGGGTGGCGGCCATGAGCGTCGTTTCGTCGGCCCGGGGCATCGCCGCCGCGTCGCGGAACGCCGTCGAGTGGCCGGGGACCCCCTCCTCGCAGATCGCGAGGTCCGGATGGATGGCCGGGCAGACCCAGCTGACGTTGGCCATGTCGGTGCTGCCGGATGACGGGTCCTCGCCCATGTCCTCGATCCCGTGGGCCGCCATGTTCGCCCGGAATCGCTCGGTGAGGACCTGGTTGTTGCGCATCGTCGTCGCTGCGCCCGAGTAGGTCACCTCGACGGTCGTGCCGGTCGCGAGCGCCGCTGCCTGGGCGAGCGTGGTGAACTGCGCCTTCATCTCCTCGTAGTAGGCCTGCTCGTCGCTGCGCAGCATGAACCAGGCCGAGGTGCGGTCCGGGATGATGTTCGCCGCCGTGCCGCCCTCCCGGATGATGCCGTGGACGCGGGAGGTCGGGCGCAGCTGCTGGCGCCACAGACCGACGGACGTGAACAGCAGGATGAGGGCATCCAGGGCGTTCTTGCCACGCCACGGGTCTGACGAGGCATGCGCCTGGAGACCGCTGAACACGACGTCTGCGTCCTCCGACGCGAGCGGATGGCTCTCGACGTGGTTGCGGTCGCACGGGTGATACAGCAGGGCCGCATCGATGCCGTCGAACAGGCCGTCGTCGATCATGATCTGCTTGCCGCTGCCACGTTCCTCGGCGGGTGTGCCCAGGAAGACGATCTCGCCGGGCAGGTCGTCGGCGATGGCGGCCAGGGCCAGGGCCGCACCGACGCCGGACGCCGCCATCGTGTTGTGGCCGCACCCGTGACCGAGGCCGGGAAGCGCGTCGTATTCCGCGAGGATCCCGATCCTGGGGCCATCCCCTCCCCGACCCCCGGGGAATGTGGCGCGGATGGCGGTCGCGAGGGTGCCGGCAGGATGCTCGACCGTGAAGCCGCGGTCGCGCAGGATCTCGGCGATCCAGGTCGCCGCCTGGACTTCCTCGAACGCCGGTTCCGGGTTCGCGTGGATCCGATGCGACAGGTCGACGATCAGGGCACGCTCCGCCTCGACGGCGGCGGCGATACGGGCCTTGCGGGCGTCGTCCGTGGCGGCGGATGGGATCGAGGTTGCGGACACGGGCACTCCTGGGTGGGCTCGTCTGGAGCCCTCAGGGTACCGCGTACGGTGGTTCAGCCGTGGACGGCGTCAGCGCTCGGCTGAGAGCGTCGCCTCGGCCACAACGACAAGGATCAGGACGAAGATCGCGATCGGCAGCTCGAGGGCGCCCTGCAGGCGCAGCAGGACGAAGGCCGCGATGACGATCGCCACCCAGCCGCCGCGCCGCGCAGCCCGGGTCCAGTCCCCCTGGTACGAGATCCGTCGATGCCGCCCGAAGGTGACCAGGTAGAAGATCGGGACGGTCGTGAGGCCCACGGCCAGCCCGATGAGGCCGGCGCCGATCACGCCCGCCATCGGGTCGAGCAGAGGGTCCCGGGTCGTGACGACGAGGGCGACCAGGAGCCACATGACCGCAGCGCCACCGAACGTGCCGAGGTTGACCAGACGGTCGCGGGTCTCCATGACCAACGAGTCTACGGGTTGCGGTCCGTCCATCGCGGCCCATGGCCGGATGGCGCGCTCCCATCGCATGGGTCGACGTGTGCCTCCTGTCATCCCGGATCCTCCCCGCCATCCGGACCCGAGACGATGGGACCGCGAGGGACCGATGTCGAGTCGGGCGGATGCCCTATCGACCACCGGGTCCGGGACCTGCTGCGCTCGCCGGGCAGATGTCGCGGAACGCGCACCACGTGCAGGCCTGCCGATCCGGTGTCGGCCGGTAGTCGCGAGCCCGGATGCCGGCCGCGGCCGTCTCGATCTTCTCGCGTGCCTTCGTGAGTCGCTTGGGCTCCACCGGGACGGTGCCCACCAGGCCGGACTCCAGGAAGTGCATCGAGAGCGCGTCCGGCAGTCGGCCGGTCATCGCCTCATAGCCCATCGCGTAGATCTGGAGCTGCAGGGAGTCCCGTGCGCGCTGCCGAGCCTTGACCGGGTCGCGGACATCGCTCGACTTGTAGTCCGTGATCGTGACCCGCTCGCGCCCGAGGATCCCGAGGGTCGGCGATACGACGTCGGCGCGCGGTGTCGGATCGGGCGCGGCCGCGACCAGTGCGTCATCCGACGCAGCAGACGCATCGAGTGGCTCCACATCGACGCGGTCCCATCGGCCGCGGACCCGGTCTCCGCCGAGCGAGAAGCTGAACTCGCGCTCCACATACGTCGGGATGACGGCGTCCGGTCGGAGCTGCTCCTCTCGGAACCGACGCAGAGCCGCCTTGCCAGCCGCGAGCCGGGCGTCCTCGTGCTCGCGCGTCACGAACCCCTCGCTGGACCAGGCCGAGAGGAGCACATCGTCGAGCTCCGCCTCGGTCATCACGTGGCCCTTGGCATGCCGCTGATGGAACAGTTGCACGGCCTTGTGCAACGCCGCGCCGTAGACGATCGCGTGATGGGGGGCCAGCGGCACTCGGAGCACGTGGGCGTACTGGTACTTGCGCGGGCACGTGAGGTAGTCATCGACCTGGTAGAAGCTGAGCGACAGCGGCTCGGTGATCGGGCCACGCGGCGGGTCCACGGCGACGGCCGGCGCCGCGAAGGCCGCGAGACGCGATTCAGGCGTCGCCTGGCGCGCGCCGGCCCCTGGTGTCGAGGCCGCCACCGGCAGGTCGAGCGCCTCCAGCACGAACGGCGAGATCTTGCGAGCACGCGCGCCGCCGTAGTCCGCGGCATGCGACAGGATCGCCTCGTCGCGCGCCCGGGTCAGTGCCACGTAGAAGAGGCGACGCTCCTCCGCGAGCGCTCGTTCGCTCGTCATCGGCTCGCCTGGGCCCAGGCCGTCCGGTAGGCCGAGCGCTTCGCTTCGACTGTAGCCCGGAAACCGGCCGGCGACGAGGCCCGGCAGGTAGACGACCGGGAATTCGAGGCCCTTCGCCTTGTGCACCGTCAACACGGCAACGGCATCCGAATCGGGATCGAGATCCGCCGTCGGCGGATCGTCGCCCGCGTCGATGAGCGTCTGGAGGTGCCGTGCCACGAAGACGGCCCGGTCGTCGCTGAGGAGAGCTGACTGCGCCCGGATGATGTCGAAGAAGCGAGCGACGTTGGCCAGCCCTTCTTCCGCCCCCGCGGTCTGGGAGGCCGCCAGGGCTCGCAGCATCCCGCTGTCCCGAAGGAAGGCGTACAGGACCTCGCCGGCCGGCCGCTCGTTGGCGAGCTCCAGGTAGCGGCGCATGTCGCCCACGAAGGCCGCGATCGCGGTGCGCGTCGCCGGACGGACACGGATCAGGCCCGGCTGCTCGACGAGTTCCTCGAGGACGGACCACACGGACCGGTTCCGTCGGCGGGCCGCGTTGACGATGGCCGTCAGGTCCTCGGCGTCCATGCCGACGAGGTCCGAGCTGCACAGGGCGTAGACATCGACGCTCGACGACGGGTCGGCCACGGCCCGGAGGAAGGCCATCAGGACGCGGACATCCGGCCGGCTGTACAGGCCCGACGCTCCGGAGAACCGCCACGGGATGGCCGCCATGTTGAGCGCCCGCAGGATCGGGTCGGCGTGGCCGTTCGCCCGCACCAGGATCGCGTGGTCGCGTGGTCGCGCACCCTCCGCGATCCGCCTCGCGATGTCCGCCGCGATCCAGTCCGATTCCTCCGCCCCCGTCGCGAAGGCCTCCAGGCGGACCGGGGCCGGCGCCCGACGCGTCCGTTCCGGTCGAAGCCGCTTGATGACGCCCGTCCTGACCTCCAGCCGTTCGGGGTCGTTGCGGCGGATGAGGCGGTACGAGGCATCCAGGATCGGCGCCAGGGAGCGGTAGTTCCGCCGCAGGACGACGGTCCGCGCGCCGCCGTAGCGCGCGTCGAACTCGAGGATGTTGTCGATGGCCGCGCCGCGGAAGGCGTAGATCGCCTGGTCGTCGTCGCCCACCACGGTCACATTCCGATGTGGCTCCGCGAGGGCCGCGACGAGCTCGGCCTGGGCACGGTTCGTGTCCTGGAACTCGTCCACGAGGATGTAGCGGAAGCGCCGCGCGATCTCCATCCGGGCGGCCGGCGAGGTCCGGACGAGACGGAGCGCCAGCGCCACCTGGTCACCGAAATCGATGCAGCCGTTGGTGGCCAGCAGCGTCTGGTACGTCGTGTACGCCGCAGCGAGCTCGCGCTGGCGGCGCGCCTCCTCCAGTGCCGCTTCGGCGGTGTCCAGTTCCTCCCCCTCCGCCGGTGCCTCGGCTCGAAGGCGATCAGCTGCCAGTGATAGTCGGGTCGCGTGCTCCGTGAAGGCCTCCGGACTGATGTCCTCGTCCTTGCACCGGCTGAACATCGCGGCGAGGGCCGACAGGAACCGAGTGGGGTCGCCGAGCGGCCGATACTGGTCCAGCTCGAAGGCGTAGAGGTGCTCGCGCAGGAAGATCACGACCTCCGCCCGGGACAGGACCCGCACGTCCGTGGGCAGGCCGAGCTCCAGGGCGTACTCGCGGATCAGCCGATCGCCGAACGCGTGGAACGTGGAGATCGCGGTATCCGTGTAGCCATACGGGACGAGCTGATCCACGCGTGTCGCCATCTCGTCCGCGGCCTTGTCCGTGAAGGTCAGTGCCAGGATCTCCGACGGGCGCGCCCGTCGGGTGGCGATGAGCCATGCGATCCGCCGCGTGATGACCTGGGTCTTGCCCGTGCCGGCGCCGGCGACTACGAGGAGCGGCCCGGTGCCGTGGGTGACGGCCCGCAACTGATCCGGGTTCAGGCCACCGAGCAGCGCCGCCATGCCGCCTTCCGCGGTCGGCCCGTCCATCACGGGGACGAGGTCGCGCCAGGCTGGCAGTTGGTCAAGTCGAGCGGGTTCGCGCCGTCGCGATCGTGCGCGAGCGGTTGTCACGGGTCGGGCTGGAGCGGGTGTCGCGGTGGGGGCCATGCACGCAGCATCGCCGGCCGCAGTGTCACCTAGCCTGTCACGGCCCTCGTTGCCTGTTTGAGGGCGTCGCTTTCCTCATCCGACAGGGCCGTGTCGGACCGGCCGCGGACGACCGCCTTGGCATAGACCCGCGTCCCGGTACGGGCATGCAGGCTGGACAGCACCCAGCCGGTGCCGTCGACATCGAGTAGCGCGAGCGCGAAGCTCTGATTCCCGCCGGTGTCCTCGAACGGGTTGTAGCGCACGAGCCCGACCCGCGAGAACGTCCGACGCATGTCGCGCTCCAGCACGCCGGTCCGTGCCCCGAGGTCCTCGAGGTCTCGACCGACCGCGGTGACCTTGTCGAGGTGCGCGTCGAGCACCGCTCCAAGGCTCCGACCATCATCGCCACTGGTCAGTCCGGCAAGCCTGGCACTGAGGCGACTCGTCCGCCGCGCGAGCGCGACGACCGCCACGAACAGGACCAACGCGACGACCGCGAGCGCGATGACGATGACGCCCAGGTAGGGCTCGACGAGGGCGTTCGGATCGATGGGTCGACTCCTCGGTGGGCGGGTCCCGGAGTCTAGCAGGGCCGCCTGCACGGACGGTCGGCGCGGCGACGCCCGGATGACCGGTGCTATCCTCCGCAACGCTGGCGGGACCGACGACGGAACCACCCGCAGCGATCGACCTGGAGGTCCTCCACACCATCATGGCCAAACGCGCCCGAGGCACCACATCCCGACCCGGCCAGCGTGCCCCGCTGCGGACGAACGCCGTGGTACGCCCCACGCGCCCGGCTGCGCTGACCGAGGAAGAAGTCGCGCGGGCAACGGAGCTCGAGGCCCAGATCGTGGCCGACGAACGCGCCGCGGAGGTCGTCCAGCGCCGGACCCGGACCCGGCGCGACACCGGTGACGGCAGCTCGGTCCTCGGAGGCACGATCGCCCTGCGTGCCGCCGAGGAATATCGCTATGTGGCCCGCGACATGCGGCGCATCGTGATCATCGGCGGCGCGCTCATCCTCACCCTCTTCGGCCTGTGGCTGGTCACGGTCCTCACCGGGTCCAGCTTCGCCTGACCCGCGGCATCGGCGCTACCATCACGAGCGCCATGCCAGCGCGACGTCCCGTCGGCGCCCGCCCCGAAGCGCTCTTCCAGCCACCGCCTGAGCGCCAGCCGCTGGCCGCCCGGATGCGCCCGCGCGGTCTCGACGAGTTCGTCGGGCAGGATCACCTCGTCGGTGAACGCGGCCCGCTTCGTCGCGGCATCGCCCGAGGCCATCTCGCCTCGCTCCTGCTCTGGGGACCACCCGGCACCGGCAAGACGAGCCTGGCCCGCCTCCTGGCCGGTGAGATCAAGGCCCACTTCGCCACGCTGAGCGCGGTGAATGCGGGCGTCGCGGATGTCCGGAGCACCATCGCCGGCGCCCAGGACCATCTGAGCCTCCATGGCACGCGGACTGTCCTGTTCCTCGACGAGATCCATCGATTCAACAAGGCCCAGCAGGACGCCCTCCTGCCCCAGGTCGAGGACGGCACCATCACGCTCGTCGGTGCGACCACGGAGAACCCGTACTTCGAGGTGAACGCCGCGCTGCTGTCGCGGATGCGCGTCTGGCGCCTGGAGCCGCTGAGCGACGAGGACGTGGCGACCGTCGTCAGGCGCGCGATCGATGACGCCGAGCGCGGGCTCGCTGGCACACTCGGCCCCGATGGCGGCGTCGCCATCGACGAGGCGCCGTTCGAGCATCTGATCAGTCTGGCCGGCGGTGACGCGCGCAGTGCACTGAACGTCCTCGAAGGCGCGGTCGCCATCGCTGAGGCCGGGGAGGTTCGTGACGCCACCGGCCGGGTCAGTCCGCGGCTGGAGGACGTCGAGGCCGCCGCGCAGCAGCGTGTGCTTGCCTACGACCGCGCCGGCGATGGCCACTACGACACGGTCTCGGCGTTCATCAAGAGCCTGCGCGGCAACGACGCCGACGCCGCGCTGTACTGGCTCGCCACCATGATCGCCGCCGGTGAGGACCCGCGGTTCATCGTCCGTCGGCTGATCATCAGCGCGTCGGAGGACGTGGGGAACGCCGACCCGCGCGCCCTCCAGGTCGCGATGGCAGCCGCCCAGGCGCTCGACCACATCGGCCTGCCGGAGGCGCAGTACGCCCTGGCGCAGGCGACGACGTACATCGCCTCCGCCCCGAAGTCCGACTCCGTCGGAAGGGCGTATGGGGCGGCCGTGGCGGATGCGATGCAACAGGGGTCGCTGCCCGTTCCCATGCACCTGCGCACCGCGGGCGACCGACGGATGAAGGCCCACGGCATCGGCGTCGGCTACACGTTCCCCCACGACTTCGAGGGCGACGACGTGGCGCAGCAGTACCTGCCCGATGAGCTGGTGGGCCGCCGCTACTACCTGCCGAACGACCAGGGGTACGAGGCCACCATCGCCGCACGGATGGACGCTCGCACTGAAGCCCGCGCCGCCAGGCCGCGGCGGAAGCAGCGCGCGAGCCCGCCGATGGCGTCAATGTCCGACGCCATGAAGCCGAACATGGAGAACCGCAAGAAGATCGCCGACACCGAGAAGAAGGACGCGGGCGCCTGACGACGTCTGGCCTCGTGCTCCTGCGACCTACCGACCTGCGGCCCGATCTGCGATGGTCTCGGGTCGCGCCCTCGTCTCATGGTGATGCGTCGACTCGTGCGGGTCGATGCCGGTGTGGCGGCACGGATTCACATGGATGCTCGCGACGTCGAGTCTGGGGACGTCGTGGAGCAGGCGATGCCGGACCGTCTCGGAGATCCGGTGCCCGTCGGCCACCGACATATCGGCGTCGACCGTGATCGCCATCGACGCTTCGAGGCCGTGGCCGAGCCAACGGACGCGTAGTCCGTCGACCGATTGCACCTCGGGCACGGACGCGGCGATCGCTTCGACGTCATCGACGATCTCGGGCTCGACAGCGTCCATCAGCCGGCCGAAGACCTGCCCTGCCGCCTGCCGCAGGACGAACAGGATGGCGACCGTGATGAAGAGGCCGACGATCGGGTCAGCCAGGGGAAAGCCGGCCGCCACACCGGCGGCACCGGCCACCACGGCGAGCGACGTGAGTCCATCCGTTCGAGCGTGGTAGCCGTCGGCCACGAGGGCAGCGGACCCGATCTGGCGCCCGACTCGGATCCGAAAGAGGGCGACCGCCTCGTTGCCGACGAAGCCGACGAGGCCAGCCACGATGACGATGGGGATGTTGGTCATCGGTCTGGGTTCCACGAGTCGACTGATCGATTCGAACGCGGCAATGCCCGCAGACGCGACGATCATCAACAGGATGAACAGGCCCGCGAGGTCCTCGGCGCGTCGGTAGCCGAACGTATAGCGGCGGGTCGCCGCTCGTGATCCGAGCGCGAACGCGATCCACAGGGGCACGGCAGTCAGGGCGTCCGAGAAGTTGTGGACCGTGTCGGCCAGCAGGGCGACCGACCCACTGACCATCACGACGGCGAGCTGCCCCAGCGCCGTGACGCCGAGGATGACGAGCGAGAGCTTGACCGCGCGGATGCCGCGCGCGTCAATCGTCAGTGCCGCATCGATGGAGGCGCCAGGGTCGTGGCTGTGACCGACGAACGGTTCGAGGAGCCGCTGCAGCAGCCCACGCGGTCCGTGGCGGTGTTCGTCGTCATCGTCATGATGACCATGCTCGTGGTGAGGTTCATCAGGCATCGACGACATTGTGCCCGACCCCGCCGGGGCCGGCTCCCGACACGTGAGGTAGGCCGCCGGCCCGAACGGGAGCCTCGGCGCTCACACCTGCGTTTGACGGAAACGCGGCGCGGACCGAAGGTGGTGACCACATTCGCCGGCGCCGGACGGGCAGCCTGTTCGTCCGAAGCGCGCGAAGGATCGGATCCCACACCATGTCTCGCACGCCATTCACTGCGCCCGAAGCGCACATCGTCGTCAGCACCGACGGCTATTTCGACGTCTATCCGTCGCCCGTCCGCACGAACAACGACAAGCCGGTCTATCGCGGTCGTCTGGCCGAGCTCGGCGCGGGGATCCGCGGCGTCGATGACCGGCTGACGGTCCGCCCGTCCTCGCAGGCCCTCGCCGACGCGGTGGCCGCCTGGGCCACGGAGCACGGCGCCGCTGCGCTTGACGGATCGCTTGGCGCCCGCCGCGACCGGCTGGAGGCGAACGCCTAGGCCTCCACGAACGACCGACGTGGCGCTCAGCCTCTCGCGAGCGCCACGTAGGACGACGCCACCAGCGCGTCGATCTCGGCCGGGACCGGCACCACGCACGACGTCGCTGGCACGGATCCGCGAGCCACGGCCTCCAGGCAGCGGGCCTGCAGGGTGAAGCCGAGGTCCATCGATTCGATCGAGTTGCCGAGTGGCCGCGGGCCGGCCAGGTTGACCATGTGGCCGTGGGTCAGCACGTGGATGCGCTTGCCGTCGCGCAGCACGAGCGTCGTGATGCCGTCGGTGATCTCCTCGACCGACGCCACCGACGGATCGGCCAGCAGGGCAGGCTCATCGAGTTCCCAGGGCAGGTGCCCGGCGCTGATCAGCACGACCCCGTCGCGCAGGATCGGCAGGTCGGCCGGGGTGATGACCCGCGGCGCGCCCGTCACGGTGACCACGATGTCGGCGGCGGCCAGGGCGGCCTCGCGATCGGGCACATCAAAGCCGTCCAGCAGTGCCCGAAGGCGCAGCACCTCCTGCGGCTCGACGACCGACACGAGGCTGTTGTAGCCGCGGAAGTACGCGGCGACACCACGTCCCACCGAGCCGTAGCCGAAGACCGTGACCCGCCGTCCGTTGGTGATCCGGTTGGTGATCCGGATGAACGACTCGACCGTCCCGGCTCCCACGGCGTGCGTGTTCTCGCCGAACTGCTTGAT
>JBKJHI010000247.1:0-21217 GCA_046599085.1 Candidatus Limnocylindrales bacterium | reverse complement strand
GGGCTCATCGACCGCTCGGTCGTCTGTCGCGACCTGTGGCCGGACCTGCCCGACGCGGAGCTGGCCCGCTACGACACGGCGTTCTCCCGCCTGAAGCTCGAGTTCGCGGTGACCGCGGCCGAGGTGGCCGCCGATCCCGACGCGGGACCGCTGGCGCGCGCATTCGTCGACTACGAGACAGCGCTGAGGGATCGCGGAGCGCTCGATTTTGACGATCTCACCCGGCGAGCCCTGGACATCCTGCGGGAGCAGCCGGCAGCACTCGCGACGTGGCGCGGCCGCTGCGCGCACCTCCTGGTCGACGAGGTCCAGGATGTCGACCGCTCCCAGCTCGACCTCGCGTTGCTGCTCGCGGCGCCTGCCAACCGCATCTTCCTCGTCGGGGACGACGATCAGTCGATCTATGGCTGGCGGCTCGCGGATGTCCGCCGGATCCTGACGATCGCGGACCTGCTGCCGGGACTGCGGCGGGTCGATCTCGAAGTCAACCATCGCTGCCCTGTCCCGGTCGTCGAGCGTGCGGTCCGGTTGATCGAGAAGAACGAGGAGCGGTTCGCCAAGGTGATCCGGTCCCGTCCCGACTCGTCGGGGCGCCTGGTGCTCGCGCCGGACCCGGGCGACGGGCCGGATGTCGCCACGCGGATCCTGCGCTCGTGGCCGCCCGACGCCTCGACACGCGCGTTCCTGGCCCGCACGAACCGGGAGCTGCGCCCGGCTGTCGTGGCCGCGGTCGCCCTCGGCATCCCGTTCCGTGCCGATCGCGTCGCGCTCCTCGTGGACGATCCGGAGCTCGACGCCCTCCTTGAGCGCGTGGCGGCCGAGACCGACGGTACCGTGCCGCTGCTGGTCCGCCTGGGCTCGATACGCCGGCACGTGACGGCTGCGGCAAACGCCGACCTGCTGGAGGCGGTCATCGCCTGGGCGCCGCCGTACCCCGACCTGACGGCCCTCGTCGCCGCGATCCAGTCCGTCCGTGCGCGCCTCGCCCAGCTCCGTCGCGATGACGCCCCCCTCACGATGGCGACAGCCCATTCGACGAAAGGCCTCGAGTTCGACCATGTCGCCGTGGTCGGCATGGAGGACGGGCGATTCCCGAGCGGTCGCGCCGTGGCTGAAGCCGACGACCCGCAGCGGGCGCTCGAGGAGGAACGGCGCCTGGCCTACGTGGCGTGGACTCGAGCGCGCCGATCGCTGACGCTGTCATGGGACCCTGCAGTCCCCTCCCCGTTCCTGCTCGAGGCGTTCGACCCGGTGGAGCTCGGGCTGGTCGTCGGGGCGTAGCATCGTTCCCGATGACTGCACTTCCGAGTCTTGGGCCCCGTGGCGAGGGATGGGTTGCGATCCAACTCGGCCTGCTCGCCGCGATCGCCGGAGCCGGACCGTTGAGCGGCTCGCTGGGTGGCGGCGCGGGCAGTGGGCCGATCGGAGTCGCGGCCGCCGTCGCCGGGGTGGCCATGTTGCTCGCCGGAGCCGCACTCGCGGTCCGCGGGACGATCGACCTGCGGGAGGCCCTGACCCCGATGCCGTTCCCGCGCGCCGACGCCCCTCTCGTCGAGGACGGGATCTACGCGCGGGTCCGCCACCCGATCTACGGCGGCCTGATCGTCGGTGCCGTCGGCTGGGCCGCGCTGTGGTGGTCGTCCACGGCCCTCGTGCTGGCCGGTGGCCTCGCCGTGTTCTTCCTGCTCAAGTCGACGCGCGAGGAGGCCTGGCTCGTCGAGCGATTCCCGGGCTACCCGGCCTATCGACGCCGTACCCACCGGTTCCTGCCGCTCCCGCGCGCGGCGCAAGAGCGCTGAGCGACGCGCGACCAACGCCTACGATCGCGACCGGTCGATCTGGCGCAGGAGTCGATCGATGGCGTCGAGGAATGGCTCCGTGAGATCCCACGGCAGCACGTCGCGCACGGAATCCTTTGGGCCGTAGGCCGCCCTGGCCCGCATCGCCGCCGCACGGAGGCCCGGCAATCCCTCATCGCGCAGGCGCTCGGGCAACGGTTCGAGGTAGGTCGCCCAGCGCGTCGCCCCGCGGTCGTTCGCGGCCGCGACCATCCGGTCGGCGTGGCGGGCCGCCGCGAGACCGAGTTCATCGATGACCGGATCGGCATGGCGGGCCGCGGTTGCGTGCGCGGACCAGCGCGATCCCTGTCGTTCAGCCATCCGGCGGCGGCCCACCGTCACTGTCCGACCCGATCGGGATCCCGTCCGGCGGCTTGAGCAGCAGCAGCGGCAGGCGCTTGCGCTCCGAGCCGTTGACGAGGATGCGGAACGAGTAGTCGCCCGGTGCCGGGAAGCTCAGGTTCCACAGGTCGATCGAGAACGTCAGGATCGCGTCGCGGCCGTCCCGCTGGCTCCGTGCCACGAGGCTGCCGGCCGCACCGGCCACTTCGCCACCGTCGGGATCCAGCAGAACGAACCGGATCTCGTGCTCGCGCTCCGTTTCGGGCGCGGTGACCTGGAGGCCGATCACGAGTGCGAGGTGCGGGTGACGCAGCGGAAAGCGGCGGCCGCCGATGCGGGCGATGCCGCCACCGAGGACATGGAACTTCTGCCCGGGGACGGTCTCGGCTGCGTCGGCGAGGAAAGCGAAGTCGATGTCCGGCATCGTCGGATGGTACGCCGCGCCGCCAGCCCCTAGCGGGCTCGACCCGCCGCAGCGGCGCGCTTGCGCGTCGGGGCCATCACTGGCGCGTCGGCGGCGCGGGCGTGGCCGTTGGTCCGTTCAGCCCGGCCGGCTTCCTCGGCGAACGTGACGTCGGACAGCGGGACAAGCGGCTCGCCCCGAAGCACGCGGGCCAGGTACTCCCCCGTCGCCGAACCGGGCGTCGCCGCCACGAGTTCGGGCGTGCCGGCGGCCACGATCCGCCCGCCGCGGTCGCCACCCTCCGGCCCGAGGTCGACGATCCAGTCCGCGGTCTTGATGACGTCGAGGTTGTGCTCGATGACGAGGACCGTGTTCCCGCCATCGACCAGCCGATGGAGCACTTCCAGCAGCTTCTCCACGTCTGCGAAGTGGAGGCCGGTCGTCGGCTCATCGAGCACGTACAGGGTCCGGCCCGTCGCCCGTCGCGACAGCTCCGTCGCCAGCTTCACCCGCTGCGCCTCGCCACCGGACAGCGTCGTCGCCGGCTGACCGAGGTGGACATACCCGAGGCCGACATCGACCAGGGTCTGGAGCTTGGTCCGGACGTTCGGCACCGCACTGAAGAAGTCGAGCGCCTCGGCGATGGTCATCTCCAGCACGTCAGAGATGGACTTGCCCTTGAAGTGGATCTCCAGCGCCTCGCGGTTGTAGCGCTTGCCCTTGCAGACCTCGCACGGGACGTAGACATCGGGCAGGAACTGCATCTCGATCTTGAGGATGCCGTCGCCCTTGCAGTGCTCGCAGCGTCCGCCCTTGACATTGAATGAGAATCGACCGGGCTTGTACCCACGGACGCGCGACTCGGGGACGCCGGCGAACAGCTCCCGGATCGGTCCGAACAGCCCGGTGTAGGTCGCCGGGTTGGAGCGCGGCGTGCGCCCGATCGGACTCTGGTCGATCTCGATGATCTTGTCGATGTGCTCCGCACCCTTCAGCGACTTGTGGGCGCCGACCGGCTCGCGCGAGCCGTTGAGCTCACGTGCCAGCGCCCGGTAGAGCACCTCGGTCACGAGCGTGCTCTTGCCACTTCCGCTGACCCCGGTGATGGCCACGAACGTGCCCAGCGGCACGCGCAGGTCCACGTCCTGCAGGTTGTGCTCGGTGGCGCCGGTGACGACCAGCGACTTGAGGTTCCCCGTGCGGCGCTTCGTCGGGATGGGGACGCTGCGCTCTCCCCGCAGGAAGGCGCCGGTGATGGAGCGCGGCTCGGCCAGCATGTCCTCCAGGGACCCGTTGGCGATGATCTCGCCACCGTGTTCGCCAGCGCCCGGGCCGATGTCCACGACCCAGTCGGCGGTCCGGATGGTCTCCTCATCGTGCTCCACGACGAGGACCGTGTTGCCGAGATCGCGCAGGCGGGTCAGCGTCGCGATGAGCTTCGCGTTATCCCGCTGGTGGAGGCCGATCGATGGCTCATCAAGGATGTACAGGACGCCCATCAGGGTGGTCCCGATCTGGGTCGCGAGGCGGATCCGTTGGGCCTCGCCACCTGACAGCGTCACGCTCGTCCGGTCCATCGTCAGGTAGTCCAGGCCGACGTCGACGAGGAAGCCGAGCCGCGCGACGATCTCCTTGAGCAGCTGGTGCGCGATCGTCCGTTCGCGCTCGGTCAGTTCGGCCGTCAGAGCGTGGGCCCAACGCAGGGCGTCCTTGATCGACATCGTGGACACGTCCCAGACGTTCCGGCTGCCGATGGTCACGGCCAGGATCTCCGGCCGCAGCCGCTTGCCGCCGCACGTCGGACACGACTTCGTGACCATGAACTTCTCGATCTCAGCCTTGATGTAGTCCGACTCGGACTCGCGGTAGCGCCGCTCGAGGTTGCTGACGATGCCCTCGAAGTTGGCCTTGTACGTATTCTCGCCGCGCTCGTGGCGGTAGCGCACGACGACCTTTTCCTGATCCTTCTTCGCGTAGAGCAGGTACTGCTGGGCCTCGTCCGGGAGGTCCTTCCATGGCTTCGACACGTCCCAGCCGTGCGCCGCGCCGACGGCTTCGATGATCCTCATCCGCCACGACGCGTCGGTGGACAACATGCCGCCGAGGCCCAGGCCGCCCTTCGCCAGGCTCCTGCGCGGGTCCGGGATGAGCAGGCCCGGATCGATCTCCAGCTTCGTCCCCAGGCCCGCGCACGTCGGGCACGCCCCGTGGGGCGAGTTGAATGAGAACGAGCGCGGCTCGAGCTCATCGACTGTGAACCCGTCGTACGGGCAGCTGTAGCGCTCGCTGTAGCGGCGTTCCTCGAAGTCGGGCGCGTCGCCGTCGCGTGGCGCCGGGGCGATGAGGACGGCCCCTTCCCCGAGCCGCAACGCAGTCTCGATGGAGTCGGCCAGGCGCGAGGCATCAGGATCCGGGATGACCTGGCCCGTCTCCGGGTCGGTCGGCCGTCCGTCGGCGGCGCGCGCTGCTCCTTCGGGCGCCTCGGCATGGCGGACGACGTAGCGATCGACCACGACTTCGATGGAATGGCGCTTGTACTTGTCGAGCTTGGGCGGCGCGTCGCCGATGTCGTACTGCTCTCCGTCGACGCGGACGCGCACGAATCCCTGCCGCCGGGCGGCGTCGATGATCCGGTCGCCCTCGGTCTTGCGGTCCTTGATCAGGGGCCCCAGGACGAGCAGGCGCGTGCCCTCCGGCAGGGCGAGCACCTGGTCGACGATCTGCTGCACGCTCTGACGCTCGATCGGATGGCCGGCGGGACAGTGCGGCTGGCCGATGCGCGCGAACAGGAGGCGAAGGTGGTCGTAGATCTCGGTGACCGTGCCGACCGTGGATCGCGGGTTGCGCGAGGCGCCCTTCTGGTCGATGGAGATGGCCGGGGACAGGCCGTCGATCTGGTCGACGTCGGGCTTCTCCATCTGGCCCAGGAACTGGCGGGCGTAGGCACTCAGGCTCTCGACGTAGCGGCGCTGGCCCTCCGCGTAGATCGTGTCGAAGGCAAGGCTCGACTTCCCGGAACCACTGAGGCCGGTGATGACGACCAGCCGGTCACGCGGAAATGCGACGGTGACGTCCTTGAGGTTGTGTTCGCGCGCGCCGCGCACGACGATCTGATCCTGGGGCACGTGGAGATTGTACGTGACCGGACGCATTTCGAACAGCCGTTCTATGCGACGGGAGGCGACCTCGGACATACTGGTCGCCCGACAGTCGATCCCCCATCGTCGAGGTCCCGCGTGCCGATCCGCATCACCGTCTGGTTCGAGATCCTGCGCTCGCGGCTGTGGCTCGTCCCGGCCCTGTTCGCGATCGGCGCCGGGATCGCCGCGATCGTGACCGTGACGATCGACCGGACCCTCGGACCGGAGGCGACGGGTCCGTTCGTGTTCGGTGGCGGTCCGGAGAGTGCCCGGTCACTCCTGTCAACGATCGCGGCGGCGATGCTCAGTTTCACCGGGCTCGTCTTCACGGTGACGATGCTCGTCCTCCAGCTGGCATCGAGCCAGCTCTCGCCCCGGGTGACTCGGACGTTCCTTCGCGACCGCAACAACCAGGTCGTGCTGGGCATCTTCGTCGCGACGTTCGTGTACGCCCTGCTCGTCCTGCGCGAGGTGCGCTCCGAAGTCGATGCCGCATTCGTCCCGTCGATCGCGGTGTGGTGGGCGTTCGTCCTGCTGCTCGCTTCGATCGTCGCGTTCATCTACTACATCGATCACATGGCCCACGCGATGCGGGCGTCGACGGTGATCGCAAGCGTGGCGGGCGAGACCCGCGCCGCGATCGAACGCTGCTACCCGGATCCCGCCGGCAGCGAACCTGAGGTGGCCCTGGCTGTATCCGCCGTGTCGGCGACCGTCCTCGGGCCGGACGATCCGGGGGTCCTCCAGGCGATCGATCTGCCGGGGCTGACCCGCTGTGCGGCCGACGCGGGTGGGGTCATCGAGGTGCTCGTTCGGGTCGGCGACGCGATACCGGGTGGGGCGCCGGTCGCCCGCCACCGAGGTGGTGACCCCGTCGCGGACGACGCCATCCGTGGCGCGCTCACGTTCGGCCAGGAGCGAACCATGGATCAGGATCCGGCGTTCGGGTTCCGCCAACTGGTGGACATCGCGGCGCGTGCCCTGTCACCGGGGATCAACGACCCGACCACGGCCGCCCAGGTGATCGATCAGCTGCACGACCTGCTGCGACGTCTGGCGGGACGGCACATCCCCGGCCCACAGCGGACCGACACCTTCGGCGGTCTGTGCGTGATCGTGGCGTGCCGGACCTGGGCGGACCATCTCGCCCTCGCCTGCGACGAGATCCGCACGTACGGCGCGGACTCGATCCAGGTGAACGCCGGCTTGCGCCGGATGCTCGACGACCTGGACGGTGTCGTGCCCGAGGACCGTCGTGCAGCGGTCCGACAGCAGCGCGCGCGGTTGCCCGACGAGCCAGACGGAACCTGAGAAGCCCGATCACCCTGGGAGGCGGTGGACCTCGAGGAGATTCGGGCCGGAACCGGCCTCGGCGGTGGACGCCACCAGGGCGACGGCCGAGCCAGGGGGCAAGTCGCGGGACTCGCTCAGCAGCCATGCCATGAGCCCGAGTCGTGCGGCCGTGTCGGACGGGGGCACGCACGTGCGCGCGAGCACGCCATGGACGAGACTCAGGCGGGCGACCACCACCGGATCCGGAGAGAAGGCAAAGATCGGGACCCGCGGACGCAGGGCAGACAGCATCCGCGCGGTGCGTCCGGATCGCGTGTAGCAGGCGATCGCCGCGACGCCCAGGTCCGCGCTGGCAAGGGCACTCGCGGCATAGGCCAGCGCTCCGGCATCGCCCGACGCTGGGACGATCGCGCCCGCCGGGAGGAGGGCGGTCCCGCGCTCCTCGCACAGCCGGATGATCCGCACCGCGGCCTCCGCCGCCAGCACCGGGAAGGCTCCGATCGCCGTTTCGCCGGAGAGCATGATCGCGTCCGCGCCATCGAACACCGCGTTGGCGACATCGCTGGCCTCGGCCCGTGTCGGGCGCGGCGAGGTGATCATCGATTCGAGCATCTGCGTGGCCACGATGGTGGGGATGCCACGGTCCAGGGCGCGTCGAACCAGTTGCTTCTGGACGATCGGGACCTCCTCGTACGGCAGCTCCACGCCCATATCGCCCCGGGCGATCATCACCGCCTGCACGACGTCGAGGATCTCGTCAAAGGCGTCGATGGCCGGTCGCGTCTCGATCTTGGCCACGATCGGCGGGCCGTCGGGACCCAGCAGGTCCCGCAACTGGCGGACGTCCGCGGCACGACGCACGAATGACTGCGCGACGAAGTCGGCGCCCAACTCGAGCGCCCGCGGTACGTCCTGCCGGTCCCTGGCGGTCAGGGCGGGCGTGGACAGCCGTTCGGACGGGATGCTGACGCCCTGGCGCGAGCGGATCGTGCCGCCGCGGACCACCTCCGTCTCGACGTCGTCCCCGACCGCCGTCACGCGCAACTCGACGGCGCCGTCGGCGAGCAGGACGCGATCGCCCGGTCGAACGTCCGCAGCGAGGCGGCGATACGTCACGACGGCCCCCGCCGTGGGACCCAGGCTGGGGCCTCCGCGCGGGCGACCTGTCGGGCGAAGCGCGAACGGCCGACCGGTCTGGAGCCGGACGACGCCCCCCTCGAGCTCGCCGAGGCGCAACTTCGGGCCAGACAGGTCCGCGAGCACCGCCACGGGCCGGTCAGCCGCCGCCGATGCCGCGCGGACGGATCCCGCGGCGACCGCGCGCGCCGCCGGTGTCCCGTGCGAAAAGTTCAGCCGGGCGACATCCATGCCGGCGGCGACCAGTTCCGCCACATGACGAGCCGACGCCGGCCCGACCGTGCACACGAGCTTCGTGCGGCGGATCCTGCTGATCGCCTGCTGGTCCACGTCATCGCCCACGGCGCCATGCTACGCGCCGTCGACGCGCCGCCATCATCGAAGGCGACCGGCGACCAGCGCATCGATGTCGTCAGCATCCATGGGATCGACATGGCGCAGGCCGGCAACGCCCGCGAACGAGCGGTCCGCGGATACGAGGGCAAGGGCGTCGCGACGAAGCGCGACGGCGGCAAGGACCGAATCGAACGACCCCAGGCCCGGCTGCGTCGCGAACAGGCGAAGTCCAGCCTCCAGGTCGTCGGCATCGGTCGCGACCAACGGCGCCAGCAAGGTCGCGTAGATGCGGCCCAATCGCACCGCATCCTCTCGTGATCGACGACGGGCTCGAACGTGCACGAACTCCTCGATGACGTGCGTGGTCGTCACCGCGACGATCGACCCTGTGGAGGCGGCTTCGAGGATCCGTCGGCATGGCTCCCGGAGTGGATGATCAGTCCCGGCGGCGTACACCAGCACGGTCGTGTCCAGGATGATCACACTCGGTCGTGTGCCTCGTCGAGCTCGCGACGCAGGTCTTCGGGCGATCCGACCGTCATCGGGGCGGCCTCGATGATCGCCGCATACGCCGCGCGTCGCGCGTCGATGTCGACAGGCAGTGCCACGTCAATCGCGTCGCGGATCACCATCGCCACGGAGACCCGTCGCCGACGGGCCTGCGCAGCCACGCGCTCGTAGCGATCTTGGTCCAGAAGGAGCTGGAGTCGACGCTCATACATACACATACAGTAGCACGCCGTCGACAGCCCACCGCTGGGAGCGACGGAGGGCCGGTCAGCGGCGGCGCGTCGGACGCTGGCCGGTCCGCTTGCGGACGTTCGGGGTCACCGACCGGTCCCAGGTCGGCCGATCCAGCCAGCGCGCCTGGAAGCCCGCGCCGTCCTCGTCGTCGTGCTCGTCACGGATGCCCGGCAGCCAATCGGAGGCTGTGCCCTCGCTGAGCGGCTCCTCGTCGGCCGGAAGGACCTCGATCGATGTGACCTCCAAGACGGGTCCTGACGCTGCGGCGACCTCGGCCGCGCGCCGCCCGCGATTCCGGTCGGCGGCACCGGTCAACCCGCCCGTAGCGCCGCCCCGAGCCTCCCTGCCTGCCCGTTCCGCGGCGCGAGCGACCGTCACCGAGGCGTCCTGCTCCAGGACCCGCAGCCGGATCTGCTGGATCTCGTCGCGCAAGGCGGCGGCCCGCTCGAACTCGAGCTCACGGGCGGCCGCCTTCATCTCCGTCTCCATGCGGCCGACGAGCACCTCGACCTTCTTGCGGTCGGCGTCGCTGAACTCGCCGCCCTTCTCGGAGCTGTACACCACGGTCGACTCGGCGACCGCGCGCAGCCGCTGGTTGATGTCGTGGATGCCCTTGACGATGGTCGTGGGCTCGATGCCGCGCTCGACGTTGTACGCCGTCTGGATGACGCGCCGCCGGTTCGTTTCGTCGATCGCCACTTGCATCGACTCGGTCGTGCGATCGGCGTACATGATCACCTCGCCGCCGATGTTCCTCGCCGCACGCCCACTCATCTGGATGAGCGACCAGGCCGAGCGCAGGAAGCCCTCCTTGTCGGCATCGAGGATCGCGACCAGCGTGACCTCCGGCAGGTCGATACCCTCGCGCAGGAGGTTGATGCCGCCGAGGACATCGAAGACCCCGAGCCGCAGATCGCGCAGGATCGCCACCCGCTCCAGCGTGTCGACCTCGCTGTGAAGGTACTGGACCTTGACTCCAAGCTCCTTGAGGTAGTCGGTCAGGTCCTCGGCCATCTTCTTGGTCAGGGTCGTGACGAGGGCTCGCTCGCCTCGCTCGACGCGGACGCGGATCTGCTCGAGCAGGTCGTCGATCTGGCCCTCGGTCGGGCGGATGGTGATCGGCGGATCGACGATGCCGGTCGGCCGGATGAGCTGCTGGGCGACGTGCTTGCCGCTCTTCTCGAGCTCGTAGCCGCTGGGTGTGGCGGACATGTAGACGGCCTGGTTGACCGTCGCCTCGAACTCCTCGAACGTCAAAGGCCGATTGTCCAGGGCCGACGGCAAGCGGAACCCGAAGTCGACCAGGATCTCCTTGCGCGTCCGGTCGTTCTTGTACATGCCGACGACCTGCGGAATCGTCATGTGCGACTCGTCCACGACCAGCAGCCAGTCCGGCGGGAAATAGTCGAGCAGGGTCCACGGCCGTGATCCCGCCTCGCGCCGGGCGAGGTGCCTCGAGTAGTTCTCGACGCCGGAGCAGTAGCCGAGTTCGCGCAGCATCTCGAGGTCGAACATCGTGCGCTGGCGCAGGCGGGCGCCCTCGAGCGCGCGACCCTCCGCCTCCAGTTCGCCGACCCGCACCTCCATCTCGGCGTCGATGTCGACGATGGCCTCGTTCAGCTTGTCGGCCGGCGTCACGAAGTGGGTCGCCGGGTAGACGTTCGTCTCCTTGCGCTCGGCGATGAGCTCGCCGGTCAGCGGATCGATCTCCGTGATGCGTTCGACCTCGTCGCCGAAGAACTCGATCCGGACGACGGTCTCCTCGCTCGCCGGCTGAAGCTCCAGCGTGTCGCCACGCACGCGAAACCGGGCGCGTCCCAGGGCCTGGTCGTTGCGCTGGTATTGGAGATCGACGAGGTGGCGAAGGACCGCGTCGCGCCGGTACTTCCCGCCGGTCCGCAGCTTGAGGACTGTCGCGCCGTAGTCCACGGGCGCACCCAGGCCGTAGATGCACGACACGCTCGCCACGATGATCACGTCGCGCCGCTCGAACAGCGCGTGGGTGGCGGCATGGCGCAGGCGATCGATCTCGTCGTTACGCGACGAGTCCTTCTCGATGTAGGTGTCGCTGCGCGGCAGATACGCCTCGGGCTGGTAGTAGTCGAAGTAGCTGACGAAGTACTCGACCGCGTTGTTCGGGAAGAACTCGCGGAACTCGGCGTACAGCTGGGCGGCCAGGGTCTTGTTGTGGGCCAGCACCAGGGTCGGTTTCTGGTGCTCCTGGATGACCGATGCCAGCGTGAACGTCTTGCCCGTCCCGGTGGCCCCCAGGAGGGTCTGGTGGCGGACGCCATCGGCCAGGCCGCGACTCAGTCGCTCGATGGCTGCGGGCTGGTCGCCGGTCGGCTGGAACGGGGCGACAAGATCGAAGTCGGGCACGACGGGATTCTACCGTGCCGGGGCCAATTCGAACAGGTGTTCCACCGTGATCCGTCCGGCGTCCGCCGTCTGCGCGACCGATGGACGTACCCCCGGCGGCGGGCGAGGTGGGACGAAGGGGTCATACCGCTTCCCCCCGTCGGCGACGGACACTCGATCCGGTACCAACCCAGGAGGTCGACCGTCCCCGTATGCGCCTGATCCGGAAGTCCCAGTCGCCCGTCGCCGTGTCCGGCCGCCCGGATCGCGGGCAGAGCCTGGTCGAGTTCTCCCTCGTCCTGATGCCGCTGTTCCTGATCCTTCTCGGGATCATCCAGTTCGGGTTCGTCTTCAACGCCTACGTGACGCTCACGAACTCGGCGCGCGAAGGCGCCCGCACCGGCACCGTCTACATGTACGACTCGTCGCTCTCCAAGGCGCAGAACGACCTCGCACGCAACAACGCGATCAAGACGGCCCTGCTGGCATCGATGAACCTCCTGAGCAAGACGTCGCCCAATTTCGCGACCTCGGGCACGTGGAGCCAGAGCGGTCTCGTGTACACGAACGGGGACGTCATCGTGACCTACGTCATCCCGAGCGGCGTCATCGATACCGACGCGCGCGTCGGTCAACAGCTGACCGTCCGCTCGACATACCACCAGGACCTCATCATCCCGCTCATCGCCCAGCTGTTGCCGCGGGACGCCGGGGGCCGTCTTGGTCTGGGCAGCGAAGTCACGATGGTCGTCAACTGATGGTCCCGGATCGGCGCTCGACCCAGGGCCAGGTCATGGTCATCGTCGTGATCGCCATGGTCGCCTTGATGGCCGCCGCCGGCCTCGCCTTCGACGTCGGGCGGTTCTACGGGGAGCGGCGATATCTGCAGAACGCCGCGGACGCCGGCGCCTTGGCCGTCGCCAACGCGTTGATCCGCGGCGAGAGCGCGGCCCAGGCAGAGGCCGAGGGCCGCGACATCCTCACCCGGAACCTTCTGACAAGCCCCTCAGGCAGCACCGGCATCGTGGCCGTCGTTCCGGAGTACGAGGTCGGCTATCCCGGGGATCCGACGCGGCTCATCAGCGGGATCCTCATCAGCGGCTCGGACGTGCGAGTCGCGGTGCGCAGTGATGTCAGCTACACCTTCGGGCGCGCCGTGGGCTTCGGATCGAACATGATCGTGGCCCAGGCTCGCGTCCGGACGGCGGGCGACCTGCTGCCCATCGCGGTGCGGCACTTCGTCAACGCTCCTGGCCCCTCGGTCGGGGCAGCCTCGCCATGCAGCGGCAATTCGAATGTCTTCCAGGACCTGATCGCGACCGCGAACTCGTCGTGCCTCGGGACGGAGACGGACGGCTCCCTGCGTTCGGGGCCGAATGCGGGCCTGCCGTTCAACAGCTCCAACCCGGGTGACGACCCAACCAATCACGGCCCGATCATCGAGCTCGTCGGACAGGGCGCCCAGCCCTCCAACAACGCCAGCTTCCGCGGTTTCGTGGCCCTCGACATCCGCAACTTCGCGTCCGCATCGTCAAACGTCTTCTACAACGGGGTCACCGCCGGCACGAACGCGAACACGCTCAAGTCGATGGAAGCTGGCTGGGTCGCGACCGGCTACCCGGGACCTGCCTTTCCCCCGGTGACCAGCCCTGCCGACCCGAACGACCAGATCGCGATCATCGACGGCAACTCGTCGGGCATCGTCATCAGCGCGATCGACGACCGGTACGGCCCCGGTGACGAGATCCTCGCGGCGGTCTACTCCGGCACGGTCATGACCATCCCGGACTTCACGTTCACCGTGGCCAACACGGTCACCACCAACCAGACGCAGAACCGCAACAGCGCGGTCACGATGTCCGTCACGAAGAACAACGCCTTCACCGGCGTCGTCACGTCGAGCGCCTTCACCGATTGGGGCGATCCGGCCAATCCGTACGGCACGACGCTCCTGCCGTTGACGTTCAGCCCCAGCCCGGTGACCCCGAACGCCACGATCACGTGGACCACGTTCCAGACGGCCGCCGCCCCGGTCGGTATCTACACCATCTGGGTCCAGGGCCATTCGTCCAGCCCATACCTCACGGACCACTACTACCCGGTGGCCGTGAACATCGGCGGCGTCGCCCGGGACTTCTCGAGTTCCGGATCCGGCCTGATCATCTCGACTGCCGCGACCGGTACCACCGGGACCGGCACGATGTCGTTCAGCACGACCAACAACAATTCGACCTTCTTCGGGGGCACGGTGAATCTCACCGTCGAGGGCGGGCCCGCGGCCAATGGGGTCCTGCCGAGCGGGATCGGGCCCGTCAGCGTCACGCCCAGCAGCTTCACCCTCAACAAGAACGGCAGTCAGACCGTGACCATCTCGGTCAACGGCGGCACCCTCGGGCCTGGCGAGTATCCGCTGACGATCCGGGCCACGGGCACGAACTCAGCCGGCCAGGTCGTGACCCGCCTGATCCCCTTCGTATTCGACATCGCGACCGCGTCCACCAGCACCGAATACGTCGACATCATGGGATTCGCGGTCTTTCGGATCACGGCCGCCAACAGCAACTCCATCGATGGCTACGCCATCAGTGGTGTGTACGCCGACATGAACGATCCCGCGTTGCGCCGCGGTCAGGTCGCGCGACTCGTGCCCTGGATCTAGCCGGGCGGGCACGGCACCCCCTGCACCACCGGGCGGCGACCTTGGTCGGCGACCCACCCACATCGGGAGGCACCTTCTCGTGGAGATGGAATACAAGGACCCAGGCCGTCGAGGTCGCTACATCGTCGTCGTCGGCGTGATCCTCGCCGTGGCCGCTGGTGCGGCGGCATTCCTGCTCATCAGCCAGGCGCAACAGCAGGCCGGGCAGGGCGGGTTGCAGCGTGTCACTGTCGTCGTGGCACTGCAGACGATCCCGGCCCGCAAGATCATCGAGGCCGCAGACGTCACCGTCCGCGAGGTCCCGATCGACGAAACGAATGCGCAGGGCATCGTCTCGACGCCGGACAAGGTCATCGGGCGTGTGCCCGCGGTCACCATCCTGGAGGGCCAGATGGTCACCACGAACCTCCTCGCGTCGAGCGTCGAGGGCGGCCAGTTCTCCGTCCTTGGCCCGGACGAGACGGTCGGCCCGGACACGCCGGAGTGGCGCGCGGTATCGCTTACCGTGCCCGACGATCGCGCCGTCGGCGGCCTGCTCAACCCGAACCAGACGGTCGATGTCTTCGTGACAGCATCCATCAACGTGCTCACCGACTCCGCCACCGGGATCGGCAAGGATGGCTACTACTCGGACAAGTCGACGAAGATCACCTACCAGAACATGGTGATCCTGGCCAAGGCCGGCACGTTCTACGTGCTCCGCGCGCCGATCGACGTGGCCGAGGAGATCTCGCACCTGCAGGCGAGCGGCAGTGCGTCCTTCAGTCTTGTCCTTCGTCCGGATGTGGACACCCGACAGGTCGATGCGTCGTCGCTCGGAACGACCACGAACCGGGTGATCATCCGCTACGGGCTGCCGATCCCGGTCGTCTTCCCGCCCGTCCAAGGGCCGGTGCCGACGCCCGCGCCGACGCCGATCGCCACGCCGTTCCCGACCGAGGGCGTGGGGCCCTCACCGTCGCCATCGCCGTAGCCGGCCGGGCGCCGGGCTCGTCCGAGCCTGCATCTCCGCGCCGCTGACCCGGCGCGCCTCCCGGTCGCCCGGTCCGTCAGCGCGACGGGCCGGGCGGCCCCTTGTCGGGGCCCGACACGGCCGGACGCCGCTGGTCAGGGTCGGACGCGGCGGCAGGCCTCCGCGGGTCATGGGCCGCGCGCCACTGCCCACAGCCTACCGCCGTGGCCGACCGCCCGTCGCCTCAGGTCACGGTCTCTGACGCCTCCGCGAAGGCCGCGTCCACGACCGCCCGCGTCGCGGCCTGCCCGCCGGACGTGTCGATGATCCTTGCCGCGCGGGGGGTGAGGCGGACGACGAGGTCGCCTTGTGCCGCGATCCGGGAGGCGGCATCGTCGGCGGCAGTCCCGCGCCCGAGCAATCGCTCAAGCTGGACGGGCCCATCGCAAGTCACGAGCCAGATCTCGTCGCACAGGTTCGCGAGCCCACCCTCCACGAGCTTGATCGCCTCGATGACGATGGCCGCTGCGCCCGACGCCTCCGCGGCATCGATCGCGCCGAGGATCCGCTCGCGGACGGCGGGATGGACGATCGCTTCGAGCTCGCGCAGGGCGTTCGGGTCCGCGAACACGATCCGGCCCAGCGCGGCGCGGTCGAGCGTGCCGTCCGGTCTCTCAAGGTCGCGGCCGAACTGCGCGTACACCGCTGCGACCTCCCCGCTGCCCGGCGCCAGGACGTCACGGGCAACGACATCCGCGTCCACGACCACGACGTCCGGTCGCTCGCCAAGCCAACCTGCCACGGTCGACTTGCCGCACCCGATCGGGCCGGTCAGGCCGATGCGCACCGTCCGCCGCGGCCCTCCGCCAACCCCGGTCACGGGGCCCGTTCCTCGAGCGACAGCCAGGCGTCCTCGGCGGCGGCGAGGGCAGCCTCCACGTCGGCGAGTTCGCTCGTCACGCGCCGGAGCTCGACGAAGTTCGCGCCGACACCCGGATCCCCGAGCGCGAGTTCGAGATGGTTCTTGCGAAGGCCGAGCCGCGTGAGTTCGCCATCGAGAGCCACCTTCTGGCGCTTGTAGGCGTCCTTAGACAGCTTCTCGACCTTCCGCCGTCGCGCGGTGGGCGCCGTGCCCGCGCTGGTCGCCTTGACGGCAGAGGCCGCGCCAGCCCCGGCCTCGGAGACCAGGCCAGACGGCGCCGCTGGCCGCTGGCGCTGTGCCGCCGCCTCGATCGCCGCCGTGACGGTCCAGCCATCGGCGACCGCCGCTCGCCACGCCCGATAGCCGCCATCGAACGCCACTGCGGCGCCATCGTCAACGACCCACAGCCGATCGCACACGGTCTCCAGCAGGCGACGGTCATGGCTCACGACGACGAGCGTGGCCGAGGACTCGCGCATGAACGCCTCGATGGCTTCCCGCGCGGGGATATCCAGATGGTTCGTCGGCTCGTCGAGGAGCAGCAGGTTGGACGGCTGGATCCCGAGCAAGGCGAGCTCGAGGCGTGATCGCTCCCCGCCGGACAGTGAGCGGACTTCCTTGAACGCGTCGTCGCCCCGGAACAGGAAGCGGGCGAGGTAGGCGCGCGCTTCACCCTGCGTGATCGGGATCGCCTCCAGCAGGGCATCCAGCACGGTCGTCCCCGCGATCGCGGCATCGCGCAACTGGGCGAGATAGCCGAGCGCCACGTTGTGTCCGAAGGTGAGCCGGCCATCAAGCGGATGCAGCTCCCCGGCGATGGTGCGCAGCAACGTCGTCTTGCCCGCGCCGTTCGGTCCGACGATGCCGATCCGGTCACCGCGTTGCGCCGCCAGGAACGGCACGCGCGCCACGGTCCGGGCCTCCATCGCGTCGTTGCCGCGCCCCGGCAGGTAGCCGACCGCGAGGCCCTCCACGCGCACGACGATCTCCCCGGAGCGCGTCGGACCGGCTCCGGCCAGCGACCCCTGGGGCAGCGTCAGCCGCCGGCTCGCCTTCGGTGCCTCCTGTCGTTCCGCCTGGAGCCGCTCGAGCCGAGCCTCGTGCTCGTGCATCTTGCTGAACTTGCGGTGGCTCCGGTAGCGCTGGATGAGCTCCCGCTCCCGGGCGATCTGCTCCTCCTGGGTACCCGCCTCCTTGAGCGCCCGCGCATCGCGTTCCTCGCGCTGGCGGTGGTAGGCGCTGTAGTCACCGCGGAATGCCGTCAACCGGCGGTCCCGGAGCTCCCAGACGCGGGTCACCGTCGCATCCAGGAAGGCCCGGTCGTGGGACGCCACGAGCAGTGAGCCGGCGCGGCGCCGGAGGTGCTCCTCCAGCCACTCGAGCGCATCGAGGTCCAGGTGGTTCGTCGGCTCGTCGAGCAACAGCAGGTCGGGGTCGGCGATCACCAGGCGTGCCAGTGTGGCCCTGGTCTGTTCGCCCCCGGACATCGCGGTGGGAGCCTTCGACCACTCGTCCCTCGTGAACCCCAGGCCGCTGAGGGCCGCATCCACGCGCAGGTCGAGCGTGTAACCACCGAGGGCCTCGTACTGGTGCTGGAGATCGGCGTAGCGCGCATCCGTCACGTGCCCGGCACCCTCGAACGTGGCGAGCTGGGCGGCCATCTCGTCGAGATGGGCCGCGCCCGCCCGCACGGCGCTGCGCAGGTCCGGTGCGGCCATGAACGCTTCGTCGAAGTGCGATTCCTGGGACAGGAGTCCGATCGACAGGTTGCGCTTGCGCTGGACCGTGCCCGTGTCGGGAGCGTCGCGGCCGGACGCGAGGCGCAACAAGGTCGTCTTGCCGGCGCCGTTCGGACCGACGAGCCCGATGCGATCACCGAGCGCGATCGAGGCGTCGATGCCGTCGAGGATCACGAATGTACCGACCTCGCGAGTGACGCCGGCAAGCCGCAGGATGCTCATCGAGGCAGCCTGTCCACCGACGGCACGTCGACCGCCATCGATGCCCGAGCTGCAGCCCGGCGCGTCGCCGCGGCCCGTTTCGTGCGCTCCGTGCGAGCCTGCAGAGCGGCGGCCCTGGCGGTCGCACGGGCCGCTTCGTCGCCCGTGAGGCCCGTACTCCCCTCCCCGGCGTCCAGCTCCGTCCATCGGCGTCCGCGCCGGACGTCGCCGCCACTGATCGTCCGCAGCGCGGCCCTGGCCGCCTTCCGGTCCGTCGCCGGCAGGCGTTGGCACCACGAGCAGAAGTGGGTCGACCGCGCGCCGACGACGATCCGCTTGATCGGGCGACCGCAGCGCCTGCATGGCGCCCCGGTCCGTTGGTAGACGTCGAGCCGTTCCTGCATGGAGCCGTCGCCGTCCGGCGCGGTGTAGTCGTCGATCGACGAGCCTCGCCGCTCGACGGCCTCGCCGAGGACCGCCCGGATCTGCGCGTGCAGGTGTCGCTCATCCGCGACCCGCAGCGTCCCCACGGTCCGGAGTGGGTGGAGTCGCGCCCGCCAGAGCGCCTCATCCGCGTAGATGTTGCCGACGCCGGCCACGAATGACTGATCGAGCAGGAGGGGCTTGAGCCGTCCGCTCCGACGCCGGATCCGGGCACGGAAGGCCTTGACCGTGTACGCATCGTCGAGCGGCTCCGGACCGATCGCGGCGAAGACGGCGGCGCCACCGACCTCGGTGATGAGCTCGCCAGAGATCGGATCGCGACCGTAGAGCCCGACCTTGCCGAACTTGCGGATGTCGCGGAATCGCAGTTCACGGCCATCGGACAGCTCGAGCACGAGGCGCACGTACGGATCGACCGGGACGCTTGCCGGGACCACGAACAGCTGCCCCGTCATCTTCAGGTGGACGGTCAGGGCGGTATCCCCGGACAGCTCGATGACCAGCTGCTTGGCACGCCGACCGACCGACAGGATGCGGCGGCCCGCGACGGCATCGGCGAATGCGACGGGGTCGTGGGTACGCAGGGTTCGCGCCCAGGAACAGCGGGCGCCGACGATCGCCGCGCCGATCAGGAGCGGCCGCAGGTCGCGCGCGACCGTCTCGACCTCGGGGAGTTCCGGCACGACGCTCCGACCTACCCGGCGAGCGGCGCGACGGGCGCCTCGAGCGGCAGTTCATCCGCCTCCGCCGCGATCGCGTCGGCGCGGGTCAGCGGCTCCATCGATTCCCAGTCGTCGCCGACCTTCACGTCGACGACGAGCGGCACCGACAGGGCCATGGCGCCTTCCATCGTCTCGCGGACGATCGCGGCCAGCGGCTCGACCTGGTCGCGCGGTACCTCGAACAGCAGTTCGTCGTGCACGGTCAGCAACAACCGCGCCGGAGAGCCTGCGGCGGCCAGCCGCTCGGCCACGCGGATCATGGCGATCTTCTGGATATCAGCCGCGGTGCCCTGGATCGGCATGTTGATGGCCATCCGCTCGCCGGCGCCGCGCAGCGCCGCGTTGGATGCGCGCAACTCCGGGATCTGTCGCTTGCGACCGAGCAGCGTCTCCACGAATCCTTGCTGTTTGGCTTGCTCCTTGATCGCCATCATGTAGTAGCTGATGCCGGAGTAGGCCGCGAAGTAGCTGTTGATGAACTCCTGGGCGTCCTTGCGCGGGATGTTCGCCCGGGTTGCGAGCCCGAAGTCGCTCATGCCGTAGGCGAGCCCGAAATTGACCATCTTGGCCATCGACCGCTCGCCGTGGTCGACATCCTCTGGGGCCTTGCGGAGCACGCGGGCGGCCGTCTCGCGATGGATGTCTGCGCCGCGCGCGAAGGCATCCTTCAGGTGCTCGTCGCCCGAGACGTGCGCGAGGATGCGCAACTCCACCTGGGAGTAATCGGCGGCGAGCAGGACGAGGGATGGGTCGCCTGCGACGAACGCCCGCCGGATGCGGCGGCCGAGGGCCGTGCGGATGGGGATGTTCTGGAGATTCGGATCGGACGAGGACAGGCGGCCGGTGGCCGCGACCGCCTGCTGGAAGGTCGTGTGCAGGCGACCATCGGCGGCGACCAGGGTCGGCAGGGCCTCCACGTACGTCGAACGCAGCTTCGTGTAGACCCGCCATTCCAGGAGCTTCTCGATCATCGGATGGGCGGGGCGCAGATCCTCCAGGACGGATGCGTCCGTCGAGTAGCCGGTCTTCGTCCGCTTGCCTTTCGGCAGGTTCAGCTCGAAGAACAGGATCTGCTCGAGCTGCTTGGGGCTGCCGAGGTTGAACTCGTGTCCGACGTCGACGTAGATCTCCCCCTCGAGGCGCGAGATCTCAGCGCTGAACTCGCGATCGAGGATGCCGAGTGCTGCCTCGTCCAGGGCGACGCCGACCGCTTCCATCCGGGCCAGCACCGGGATCAGCGGCAGCTCGATGTCGCGGTACAGCTGGGCGAGGCGATCGATCTCGTCAAGGCGTCGATGGAGCGGCTCGCGGACCGCGATCACGGACAGCGCCTCGATCCCGACCCGGGCGGTGGGCGGCAGCTCATTGCCCGGCGGCAGGATCTGGTCCAGGTTCTCGGCCACGATGTCCGCGATGGTCTGGCTGCGCAGGGCCGCGTTGAGGATGTACGCCGCGATCTGCGTGTCGAAGGCGACGGGCAGCGGGTCCAGGGTCGGATCCTCGGCGAAGCCTGCGACGAGCAGAGGCTTCACTTCGTGCCCGACCAGGGGGACGCGCAGCCGCTCGAGAAGATGCCGGAGATCGTCGGCGGCCGCTGCGCCATCGACGGCCACGACCCGTCCATCGGCGCCGGCCACGGCCATCGCCAGCGGCGACCCGCGACGGGGTCGAGGATCGTCGAGCAGCAACGCGACGCCGATCGCGGGCTGGGCCGCGATCCACGGCGCCAGGTCGGCGACCCCGTCGGCACCGCGAACCTCGATGCGGCCCGGGTCGAGGATCGCCTGGGCCAGGGCCGTCGGCAGGCCGTCGGTCACGTCCGTCGGCGCATCCGGATCGGGTACGGCCATCCGCGAGGCGGCATCCTCTGGCGCGGGCTGCGGCTCAGGCGCGCTGCTCACCGGGCCGCTCACCGAGTCGAAGTCCATCCGGAGCTGCAGCTCGCCGCTTCCTGTGGGCCGCTGGGTCGCGGCGCGGCCGGCGCCCC
>JBKJHI010000268.1:0-4153 GCA_046599085.1 Candidatus Limnocylindrales bacterium | reverse complement strand
TCGCGCAGGGCGGTCGCCAGCCACTCGGCGGCGGCGCGGACGTCCGGGGCATGCTCGGGCAGGGTGGAGATGCTCGGAAATCGCAGGAAGTCCTGGTAGCCGGCCAGGCGGGCCTCGTGGGTCGCGTCGAGATGGTCCTCGATGGACGGGAGCGTGGCGATCGGGTCAGTCATGGCCACGAGTCTACCGGCGCCGTCGGGGTCGGGTCGGAGGCCCCGGAATCCGAACGACCGGACCGGGGTATCCGGGCCGCTCGTCGGGGTGGGCGTGCTGGATGGTGCCGCCGGTTCAGGCCGGCTGTGGATTGGGTTCCGGGATGGGCTGGCGGGGTCCGACGACGGTCCCGAAACCGTGGCCTCGGTCCATGGCCTTGGGCGGCAGGTCCGTGAAGAACTTCTCGAATGCCTCGGCGTCCACGGTCTCTTCCGCGACGAGCTGCTCAGCGAGGGCCACGAGTCGGTCGCGGTGGGCGGTCAGGACCTCCGTCGCTCGATCGTAGGCCTTGTCGATGATGACCCGGACCTCCTGGTCGATGGTTCGCGCGACCTCGTCGCTGTAGTCGCGTTGCTCGCCCATGGAACGGCCAAGGAAGATCATCTCGTCGCGCTTGCCGAAGGACAGCGGCCCGAGCTTGTCGCTCATGCCGAACTCGGTGACCATGCGTCGCGCCAGGCCGGTCGCCTTCTCGATATCGTTGCTGGCGCCCGTCGTCGTGTCGCCGAAGATCATCCGCTCCGCCACGTTGCCGGCGAGCAGACCCGCGATCTTGTCCTCGAACTCGGTCTTGGACTGGAGGTAGCGGTCTTCCTGCGGCAGGGCCATCGTGTAGCCGAGGGCCATGCCCCGGCTGATGATCGTGACCTTGGACACGGGGTCGCACTTGGGCAGGATGCGCTGGACGATGGCGTGACCGCCCTCGTGGTAGGCGATGATCGCCTTCTCCGCATCGCTGATGACCCGCGACTTGCGCTCGGGGCCGGCGATGATCCGCTCCAGGGCCTCCTGGAACTCGGACATGCCGATGACCTTCTTGTTGCGCCGCGCAGACAGGATGGCCGCCTCGTTGACGAGGTTGGCGAGGTCCGCGCCGGAGAAGCCCGGCGACTGCTTGGCCACGCCCTCGACATCGACGCCCTTGTCGAGCGGCTTGCCTTTGGTGTGGACACGCAGGATCTCGGTCCGGCCACGCATGTCGGGCCGGTCGAGGATGACCTGGCGGTCGAACCGACCGGGGCGCAGCAGCGCCGGATCCAGCACATCAGGCCGGTTGGTGGCGGCCACGACGATGACGTTGGTGTTGGTGTCGAAGCCGTCCATCTCGACGAGGATCTGGTTGAGCGTCTGCTCGCGCTCGTCATGCGAGCCACCCAGGCCGGCGCCACGCTGGCGACCGACGGCGTCGATCTCGTCGACGAAGACGATGCACGGCGAGTTGCGCTTGGCCTGGTCGAACAGGTCTCGGACGCGGCTCGCGCCGACGCCGACGAACATCTCGACGAACTCGGAGCCGGAGATGCTGAAGAACGGCACGCCGGCCTCACCGGCCACTGCGCGGGCCATGAGGGTCTTGCCGGTGCCGGGAGGCCCGACGAGCAGGACGCCGCGCGGGATCCGTGCGCCGAGCGAATTGAACTTCTCGGGGTACTTCAGGAACTCCACGACCTCCTGGAGCTCCATTTTGGCCTCGTCCACGCCGGCCACGTCGTTGAACGTGACGACGGTCTTGTTGCCGAGGAACATGCGCGCCCGGCTCTTGCCGAAGCTCATGGCCTGATTATTCGTGCCCTGAGCCTGGCGCATCATGAAGAAGATGAAGCCGCCGATGATCAGCAGTGGGACGACCGCGGTCAGCAGCAGGCCGACCCACGAGCCGTCGGGCGCCTCCTCGGCGCCGAACTTCACCGTCGAGATGTCCTTGCCGCCGCGCTGCGCGGCCGCGGTCATGTCATCGAAGACCTGGGTCAGGATGCTCGGGACGACGACCGTATAGGTCTTGTCGCCCTCCTTGACCTGGAGCGTCTGCCCCTGCTGCGTGACCTCGCTGATCGTCCCCGCCTGGACGTCCGCAAGGAATTCGGAGTATTTGGTGGTCGTGGTGGCCGTGGGCTGGGTCAACCAGGTGAACAGCAGCGCCGCCGTTCCCACGACGAGGACCAGCATCACGATGCCGTTCCGGAAGAACTTGGGATTCAAGAGAAGGAGCCTCCGAGTGTGCGAAGCGACGGCCGCGCGCCATCACGTCCGGCGAGTATAGCGTCGGGCCGGTCGTCCACCCCCTGACGGAGGTCACCCCCGGCACTCATTCCTACGGACGGACGAGTGTGCCGGATGGCGACGGCCAGCGAGGTGAAGGATTCGAAACGACCCGCCGGGACTCGGCGGGTCGTCGGATCGGTCGGGAGATTGGTAGCAGGGACAGGATTCGAACCTGTGACCTAGCGATTATGAGCCGCTTGCTCTGCCACTGAGCTACCCTGCCAGGGAGGCAGGATTCTAGCGCTACCGGGCGAACGTGTCGCAGTCCCCGATCGCACCGCTCTTGTAGCCCCGGGTGAACCATTCGACACGCTGCGCCGCCGAGCCATGGGTCCACGACTCCGGATCGACGCGACCCTGGGTCGACTGCTGGATCCGATCGTCGCCGACAGCGGCCGCAGCGCTCAGGGCCTCCTCGATGTCGCCAGCCTCCAGGATGTCCTGCTGGTCATGCGCCCACAGCCCCGCGTAGCAGTCGGCCTGTAGCTCCTGCTTGACTGACAGCTCGTTCGCCCGATCCGGGTTCGCCTGGGCCTCCCGCTGCATGGCCTCGGAGATGCCGGTCACGGTCTGGATGTGGTGGCCGTACTCATGCGCGACGACGTAGGCGATGGCGAAGTCGCCGCCCTTGGCGCCGAAGCGGGACTGCAGTTGGTCGAAGAAACCGAGATCCAGGTACACGCGCTGATCTGCCGGGCAGTAGAAGGGACCCGTCGCTGCGGATGCGGGACCGCAACCGGAGTTCGTGGAACCCTCGAACAGCACGAGGTCCTGCATCGGCAGGGTTTCCCCTGATTGCTCGAACTTCGCGAGCCAGTAGTCCTGGATGCTCGCCGTCGCGGCCGCCAGGATGCGGTCCGTGTCGTTCTGCGGATCAAGCGTGCCACCGGGGTTTGGCACGGGGGCGCCCACGCCGCTGTTGATGCCGTCGCCACCGCCGAGGATGCCGCTGGTCAGCAGGAACAGGACGACCACGATGATCAGGCCACCGATGCCGCCGCCCGCTCGTCCACCGGGGATCGGGATCGGGAATCCGCCTCCGCCACCGCCGAGCATGCCGCCCAGACCGCCCCCCGACTGGCCGCGCCGGTCCTCGATCCGATCGAACCCGCTGTTCCGCTTCCAACGCACCATATGACCCCTCCTTCGCCCCCGATGCCGGAAGGCTGCAGGGTCAGCGCCATCCACGGTATCGCAGCTGGCCGATCCGACCTTGCAGTCGTGTGCCGAATGGGTTCAGTCGACCTCGTGGAGGCGACCGGTCGCGACGTCGAAGATCAGGCCATGGACCGGCACGCGGCGCAGCAGCGGGTGGGTCCGGATGCGATCGACCTGCTCCCGCAGGTTCGCCTCGAGGTCCGCGAATTCGCCGAACGCGACGTCCACCGTCCCCGGATCGCGCCCGACGGCATGGCCGATCCGCTCACGCAGGGCGTCACCGTCCGCGCCGTGCAGCCCGCAACCGGTGTGTTCGATGACGACGATCTCGTCCGTGCCGAGGAGGTGCTGGCTGACTGCGATGGAGCGGATGGCGTCGTCCGTGGCCAGGCCGCCGGCGTTGCGGATGATGTGGGCGTCGCCGGTCCGCAGGCCGAGCGTCTCCTCGACGTCGAGCCTGGCGTCCATGCAGGCCAGGATCACCAGGCCCGACAGCGGTGCTGCCGTCAGAGCAGAGCGATCGAAGGCCTCCGTGTAGCGCTGGTTCTCGCTGAGCAACCGTTCATATTCGGACGAGGTCCTGTGTCCACCGCCCGGATCCGTCACGGCGCTCAGCGCCCTCGACCGAAGCGCTCGATCAGCTGGCCGATGGTCAGCTCGCCGTAGCGGGCGTCCACCTGCTCGCGAGCGATCCGCCACATCGTGCGCAGTGGACGGGGCCCGCCGCGCTCGAGTTCGG
>JBKJHI010000244.1:0-8182 GCA_046599085.1 Candidatus Limnocylindrales bacterium | reverse complement strand
GTCGCCGATGAGGCGGCCCATCCGTTCCGCTTCGTCGCGCGCATCGGCCAGGATCTCCCGGCGCTCCTCGTCCGGGAGGCTCGGTCGCTGGGCCAGATCCAGGTTTGCGCGGATCGTGGTCAGGGGCGTCCGGAGCTGATGTGAAGCAGTACCCAGGAATCCCTGGAGGGCCTGGTGGTTCTGCTCCAGCGCCTGGAGCATCTCGTTGAACGCGACCGCCAGCTCGCCGACCTCATCACCCCGCTGGCCGCCCTCGACGCGCGCCGCGAAGTCGCCGGAGAGCGAGATCGCGCGAGCGGTTTCGGTGACGTTGGCCACGGGCACGAGGGCGCGTCGGGCGAGCACGAACCCGCCTGCGAGGGCCAGACCGCTGACCGCCAGACCCCCGAACGCGAGGGCCGTCCCCACGGTTTGCAAAAGGTCATCCAATGGCCGGGTAGAGTCGGCCCATACCACATAGCCCACCCGCTGCCCGTCCGGGAGGACGATCGCCTGGACGGTGAAGCGACGACGATCGCCCGCCGGCGTCGCAAACCCGTGGACCGCGCGGGTGTTTGCATCAGCGTCTCCGAAGGCTGCGGCGGTTAGCGGTGGTCCTCCCGATGCGGACGGCGCTGAGTCGGCGAGCACGCCACGATCCAGGTCCAGGACGATGACGCGACCGCCTGTCGATGCGAGCTGCTTCACGAGACGATCGCTCGGACGAAGCCCGCCGGCGACGTCCACGTCCTGAGCGAACGCCCCGGCCGCGTGCTCGGCGTTGGCGACGAGGCTCGAATCGAAAGCGCGCAGCAACCCGTCGCGCAGGATGACGAACGTGCCTGCCCCGAAGGCGATGAGCGCCATCGCCAGGAGCCCGGTGTAGATCAGGGCCAGCCGCCCCCGGATGGAGACGTGACCAGTGAGAATGCTCACTCCTTCATGACGTACCCGGCTCCCCGGACGGTGTGGATGAGCCGCGACTCGCCGTCCGCCTCGAGCTTGCTCCGCAGATACCTGACGTACACCTCGAGGACGTTCGACTCGCCTTCGAAGTCGTACGCCCAGACGTGCTCCATGATGACGTCCCGCGTGAGCACCTTGCGCGGATGGCGCAGGAACAGCAGCAACAGGTTGAACTCGGTGGTGGTCAGCTCGATCGTCCGACTGCCGCGGCGGGCCTCCCGTGCGTCGACGTCGAGATCGAGGTCGACGAAGCGGAGTACCTCACCGGATGGTGCAGCCTTCCTCCGCAGCAACGCATGCACGCGGGCCAGAAGCTCCTCGAAGCTGAACGGCTTGACAAGGTAGTCGTCGGCGCCGTTCTCCAGACCCTGGACGCGGTCGTTGACGTCGTCCCGGGCGGTGAGCATCAGGATCGCGACCTCGTCCCCGGCCGAGCGCAGCCTGCGCGTGACCTCCAGGCCGTCGATGCCCGGCAACATCACGTCGAGCACGACGAGCTCCGGAAGATGCTCGCGTGCCTTCTCGAGCCCCTCCTCGCCGCTCGCTGCCTCGACCACCCGATAGCCCTCGTATGCGAGGCCGCGCCGGACGACCGCCCGGATCTTCGGGTCGTCGTCGACGACGAGGATGCGGGTCGCTTCGCTCATGGCGAAGGCCTCCTTCGATGTTCCATGCTGCGCATGGACTCCATGCCCAGCATCTGCGTCATATCGGGACCCATCGTATGCGTGGGCTGCCGCGACGGCGGCAGGGATCGGCACGTCAGTCCTCGTGAGCAGCTGGGTTCACGAGGGGAGCGTTCGTGCAACAGCTGAGTCCAACCTTAGACTCGCCTGAGAGGTGGCCGTCGCGCGTCCTCCATCCTGCGGACCCGTCGGAGCGTTCCCTGGAGGCAGCGGCCGAGGGCAAGGCGCGTGACCCCAGGGCGTCCCCGCCCGGTGATCACAGACCGGCGTGGCAGCCCACGGTCACAACGGCCAGGACGATCACGGGCAGCCACTCGTACGGCAGGCGGCCGGCCGGCTCGACGGGATGACCCGCTGCACGATCGAGGAGCTGCTCGACTCGCCGTTCTGCGGCGTACGAGAACGAGACGGGCTGGAGACTCAGATCGCCCTTGAGGAGGGCCCGGGCCAACGAACGGGCACTCGAGCCACGTCGAATGGCGTCCGCGTCCGCCAGGGACTCGAGATCGGCAAGCCGGCCGAGGAGGACGCCTCGAATCCTCCGCGAGCGGCCGAGGAGGCGCAACCACGCGCCCAGCGCGGCGGCACGGAGCGGCGCACGCGTCCGACGGTGGTGGTCCTCGTGCAGCACCACCGCACGCAACTCGTCATCGGACAGCGTGTCCACCAGGTCCGATCCCACGTAGATCCGGGGCCGGATCGAGCCAACGACGATGGCATCCGTGCCGAGCGACTGCGTGACTCGGATGGCCACACCAAAGAGGACGATCTCTTGAGCATCGCCCGCCAATTCCCGCGACAACCGATGCGACGGGACAAGGTCCCGGGCGACAAGTGCAGCCCACAGGATGGCCATCGCGGTGCCACCGACCTCGATGGCAAGCATGGGATCGCCACCCACGATGGCACCGAACGCGACACACCAGCCGATCGGCCCGATCACCAGGGCCAGAAGGCCCACGACGCCCGGCCGACTCATTCCGGCTCGTCGGCGAGTGCAGACAATCGCTGGAGGATCGCCGGGTCGAGGTCCGCGAGTCGAACCGCGAAGTGTCGCAGCGCCGCGGAACCGTAGCGCTCGACGACGCGGTCGACCGCGAGTCCACTCAGGCGGTCGACGAGCTCTGCCTCGGGCGCGGCGGGTCGATAGATGTACTGCCGGCCGCGCCGCTCGCGGACGAGGACGCCCTTCTCATTGAGGCGCCCCATCACGGTCATGATCGTGGTGTAGGCGTACTCGCGCTCCAGCGTGTGGCGCAGCCCCTCGACGACATCAGCGACACTCGCCTCGCCTCGAGCTGTCACCTCGCGCACGATCGCTGCGGCGAGAGGGCCGAGAACATCTTCGAAATGGGGGTTTCGCGTCACGTCGTTCACCGTTTCGGAGGCCACAGCCTACCATCCAGATCTGGGGTCACCCGATCCGCACTGGCTCGCCGCCGGCGTCGGTCTCGAGGTCGGACGCGGTCGGGCCGGGGGCGGCGACACCGCGGTTCGCCGTCAAGCGGGGCTCGCCGTCAACGCGCTCCCAGGTCGGCCCCGCCGGCCGATCCGCGAACCGTCGATATACTACAGCCCTGTCGTCGTTGTCGGACCGGATGGTCGCCTCGAGGTCCCATGCAAGCGCTGCGCCCTGTCCCCCGTCCTCGCGTCTCTCTGCGCACGGCCGCCGTCACGAAGGTATTCGGCGACACGGTCGCGCTCTGGGACGTGGACCTTGAGTGCCGCTCGGGTGAACTCCTCGCGGTCCATGGTGCCAACGGCTCTGGGAAGACGACGCTCCTGCGCATCCTTGGGGGCCTCTCGACCCCGACGAGGGGGCAGGTCGTCTGGACGACCGATACGCCCGGGGCTCGGCCTCGACTCGGTCTGCTAGGCCACGCAAGCCATCTGTTCGACGAGCTCACCGCGATCGAGAACGTGGCCCTCGCGGCGCGGCTCGCCCGACGCGACGAGCCGGTCGCCATCGACCTGCTGGGCCGGCTCGGGGTGGCGCAGTACGGCGCCCGCAGGACGGGCGGCCTCTCGGCGGGCACGCGAAGGCGCGTCGGGCTCGCCCGCGTGCTGGCGACCGACCCGGACGTCCTCGTCGTTGACGAGCCATTCGCCGGGCTCGACGAGCAAGCGGCGCACCTCGTCAGCGACATCCTCGCCGAGGCCCGAGATGGCGGTCGGATCGTCCTTGTTGCGACGCACGACGACGCTCGGACCCGGTCTGTCGCGACGAGCGCGCTGTGGCTCGAGGCCGGGAGGATCCGGCCAGCGCCAGGCCTGGACGCGAAGGCGGCAGCGACATGAACCTCCTCGACGACGCGATCGCGCTCGCAAGGAAGGATCTACTGGTCGAGGTTCGCGCGCGCCAGGCCATGGCCGGCGCACTCGCGCTGGCCGGCATCGCGCTGATCCTCGTCGGTCTCGCCGTTGGACCCGACCCCGACCGGCTGCGCTCGCTCGCCCCGGCGCTCGTCTGGATCGCCCTCCTCTACGCGGCGATCGCGGTCGCGGAGCGACTCGAGCGGATCGATCGAGCTGACGATGCGTTCGCCGGGCTCTGGCTCGTGTTGGTCGACCGGCGGGCGATCTATCTCGGTCGCGTCCTCAGCCTCTCGGTCGTCCTGGCGCTGCTCCAGGTGGCGATCTGGCTGGTAGCGGTGCTCCTCCTGGACCTCCCCCTCCGGCCCGAAGCGATCGCTCTCCTGCCCCTCGCCGTGCTCACGGCATTCACCGCCTCGTCAGCTTCCGCACTGACGCTCGCGCTCGTTGCGGACGCCGATCACCGCCCGTTGCTGTTGCCTGTCGTGCTACTGCCGCTCCTGATTCCAACGTTTCTCGCCGGCGTACAGGCGAGCTCGGCCGTCCTCAACGGTCCCCTCGAAGACGCCACCGGGTGGGTGGCGGCGCTGCTCATCGAGGCAGCGCTGTTCGCGGGTCTCGGACTCCTGACGTATGAGACCGCGGCAAGCCCGGAATGAGTGCCCCATGACAGCTCGACTCTGGGTGCCCGGCTGGCTTGCTGGCATCGGCGTCGCGGCGACGGTCGTGGTTGGTTTGCTTGTCGTGCCAGCCGACGCGGTCCAGGGTGACGTCCAGCGGATCATGTACGTCCACGTCCCGAGCGCCTGGCTTGCCTATGCCGCCTTCTTCGTGACGCTCCTCGGCGGCATCCTCTATCTGGTCCGGCGCGATCTCCGCTTCGACCGGTTCGCAGCGGCGAGCGCCGAGATCGGGCTCCTGTTCACGGGGCTGACGATCGCGACCGGCATGATCTGGGGCAAGGCGACGTGGGGCAAGTGGTGGGACTGGGATCCTCGCCTGACGACGACCGCCATCCTGTTCGTCGTCTTCGCCGGCTACTTGCTGCTGCGCCAGTCGCTCGCCGATCGCCATCGACGGGCGAGACTCGCAGCGATCTTCGGGATCGTCGGCTTTCTGAACGTGCCGATCGTCCACTTCTCGGTCCTGTGGTGGCGCGGCCTCCACCAGCCGCCGACGGTCATCCGACCCGGCGACCCCTCGATCGACCACCTGTTGCTCGCCGAGCTGCTGGCCAGCGTCGTGAGCTTCACGCTCGTCTATCTCTGGCTCCTTCGGCGTCGGGCGGACCTCGAATCCGCTCGTGACGTCGCGGAACTGGCGCTGGAGCCAGGGCCATGAGCGACCCGTGGTTCGTCGCAGCCGCCTACGCCCTCGTTCTGGGGGGTCTCTCGCTGTACGCCGTCTCGATCGTCCGTCGTGCGCAAGCGGCTCGCCGTACGGCACGGGCGATCGAGGAACAGCGCGAACGGGACGGTTCAGCCCCAGGTCCCGAGGCCGTCCTGCCCTCCGAAGCGTCGTCATGACGCGGCCGAGGACCGCGACCCTGATCGGACTGGCCCTCGTCGTCGGCGCGTTCCTGTCCCTGGTCGCGATCAGCCTGACGAGCGCCCTCGTCTACTACGTCACGCCAACCGAGCTGGCAGCGACGTCTCCGGCCGGGAGCGTGCGCCTATATGGGATCGTAGAGCCTGGATCCGTGCGCTGGGACGGCGCATCGTCGACGTTGACATTTCGGATCACGGATGGGGGCGCCGCCATCGCGGTCGCTAGCAACGCGCTGCCGACCGGCCTGTTTCGCGACGGTATCGGCGTCGTCCTGGCCGGACGGATGACGAGTCAGGGCACGTTCGTGGCGGACGAAGTCCTCGTCAAGCACTCGGAGGTCTACGAGCCGCTGAGACCTGGGGAGACGCCCCCTCCCGGACTGCTCGAGACGCTGCGCGGGGAGGCACCGTGATCGGCGCGCTCGGATTCGCCGTCACGATCGTCGGCGCCGGGAGCGCACTCGTCGGTGCATACGCCGCGATGCGTGCGGTCCAGGGCCGCGGGAGCGCCGAGGCCGCCGTGCGCGCGGCGTGGTTCGCCTTCGCGGGCCTGGCGGCGGCCAACATCGTCATGATCTTCGCTCTCGTCACACGCGACTTCTCGATCGCGTACGTGGCGCAGGTCGGCAGTCGCGAGACCCCACTGCTCTATACCGTCGCATCGCTGTGGGGAGCCCTGGAGGGTTCGATCCTCTTCTGGGCGGGACTTCTGGCGGGGATGGCTGTGCTGCTCGTCGCCCGCACGCGAGACGCGGACGATCGGAGTCGTCTGCCGGGCACCCTTGCCGTGCTCCTCGCCCTCACCGCCTTCTTCGCGCTGATCGTCGTCGGACCCGGCAACCCCTGGCAGCGCATGTCGCCGGTCCCACTTGACGGGCCTGGGCCGAACCCGCTCCTCCAGGACCACCCGCTCATGGCCATCCACCCGCCCCTGCTGTACCTCGGGTTCGTTGGATTGGCCGTCCCGTTCGCGCTCACGATCGACGCGCTCGTGCGCGGTCGACTCGACGAAGGGTGGCTGCGGCTCAGCCGCCGCTGGACGCTTGGGCCCTGGGTCCTCCTGATGCTCGCTCTCGTCGGTGGCGCATGGTGGTCGTATGCGGTCCTCGGCTGGGGCGGCTATTGGGGCTGGGACCCAGTCGAGAATGTCGCGCTGCTTCCGTGGCTCACCGCCACGGCGTTCCTCCATTCGGCGATGGTCGGTCGTCGTGGCGGTCTCCTCCTGACCTGGAACGTCACGCTCGTGACTGCGTCCTTCGCGCTCACCCTCTTCGCCACGCTCATCACGAGAAGCGGCGTGCTGGATTCCGTCCATGCCTTCACGCGTTCGGCCATCGGATTCCTGTTCGTCGGTCTCCTGGGAGCCGTGCTCGTGGGTACGGTCGGGCTCCTCGTCCTCCGGCTCCCAGAGGCGAGCGTCGACGGGCGCCTCGGCGCTCGCGGCCGGGCGTTCCTCCTGAACAACCTGGTGCTCACCGCGATCACGGCGACTGTCCTGTTCGGGACCGTCTTTCCGCTCCTCGTCGAGGCGATCGGCAACACTCGCGTGAGCGTCGGAGCGCCCTACTTCGAGCGCGTCATCGGTCCGCTCGCGGTCGGCCTGCTGGTCCTCGTGGGGATCGGTCCATCGCTGCCGTGGGGCGACTGGTCGGCGAAGTCCCGACGGTCCCTGATTCCCGGTGCTCTCGCGGCTGCCGCTGTCGCCGGCCTGCTCGTGATCCTTGGGTCCGAACCCGCCGCGATCGCGGGGGCCGCTGCAGGGACGTTCGCGCTGGGGCAATCCATGTGGTTCATCGCTCGACGGCTGAGCCGTTCGGATGGGCCTCCACGCCGACCGTCGCCCAGGGCCCGCGGAGCGACGACGCGGGCCCTCGGCGGGCTCGTTTCCCATGTCGGTGTCGCCGTGCTCGCTCTGGCCGTGATCGCGTCCGCGACCGGCAAGCGCGAAACGGTCGTCACCCTCGCGGTCGGCGGCTCGGCCGATGTCCTCGGTCAGAGGGTCACGTATGTGCGAAGCGATGAACGCCCGGGCCCGAATCGGACGGTGATCGCAGCCACGCTCCGGATCGGCGGGAGCCAGGGCGGCACAGAGCTCAGCCCAGCCCTCAACGTGTTCCGGACGTCGACGCAGGCCATCGCGACGCCCGCGATCGTGCCGGGAGTGAGTGAGGACCTGTACGTGACCCTCCTCGATCTCGACGCGGCGACCGGCGTCGCCACGCTGCGGATCGGCCTGCACCCCTTTGTGTCGTGGATCTGGCCGGCAGGCGGTCTCGTCGCCCTCGGTGGCGCGCTCGTCGCTTGGCCGTTCGCTCGCCGTGTCGAAGCGTTGCGAAGCCCTGACACGTCGGCACTGGTCGCAACGGAGTCAGTGGTCGATGGCGTTGGTCGCTGAGCCAGATCCGGCGGTGGACCCGACGGCGACGCCACGAAGGCGGACGCGGCGGCTCATCGTCGGCGCCTGGCTGATCGCTGGCGCCGCAGTGCTGATCGCGTTGTTGACCGTAAGCGTCGGCCGCCCAGCGACCCCGGTCGACACCCCCATCGTCGGGCGCCCGGCACCTGCCTTTGACCTTCAAACGCTCGACGGAGGGCGACTCAGCCTCGCCGAACTCCGCGGCTCGTCGGTCGTCCTGAACTTCTGGGCGTCGTGGTGCATCCCCTGCCGCGAGGAGGCCCCGCTGCTTGCCG